>JAQVQF010000031.1 GCA_028701715.1 Eubacteriales bacterium
GATGGAGGGCGATTTACTAAACAGTCCCGGCGTGATAGACTGCAAGGGCGGTATCGCGGTATCGCTTTTAGTGCTTGAAGCGTTGAAGCTTTACGGTTATGACAAACGCCCGGTCAAACTGATACTCCAGAGCGACGAGGAGGTCGAATCGGTGCTTTCCGACCGTAAAACCCTTGAATTTATAAAAAACGAGTCGGAAGGCGCGGCGTGCTTCTTTAACTGCGAGGGCAGAGCTGCGGGATATATCACCACGAAAAGAAAGGGTATTATCAGGCTTTTTCTTGATATAAAAGGAAAAGCCGCTCATGCGGGGGATTATTTCGAAGGCGCTTCGGCGATAAGAGAAGCGGCTTATAAAATAATCGACCTTGAAAAAAAGAGCGTCAAGGACGGTATCACCTACAACTGCGGAGTGATACAGGGCGGTACGGTGCTCAACGTGGTGCCCGATTGCTGCAAGGTTTATATCGACGTGCGTATCAACAATAAAGAGGAATTCGATTACGCCATGGGCGAGATCGAAAAGACCGCGAATAACGTATTTGTGGAGGGCACTTCCTGCACGGTTGTACCGATAAGCGACCGCAAGCCCATGGAACGCACGGATGCCAACATAAAGCTTTTTAACCATATAAACCGCGTGTCGGAAAAATACGGCTTCGGCTCACAACGCGAATTTTTCTCAAACGGCGGCTCGGACGCGGCTTATACCACCCTCGCCGGAATACCCACGGTGGACGACATAGGCCCCGTAGGCGGCAAATACCACACCAAGGACGAATGGTGTCTGATACCCTCGATAGCCGAATCGGCGAAGCTTATCGCCTTGTCGATAATTGAGCTTGATGACGAAAAAATTTAATAATATTTAATATAACAAGGATGTTTTATGAAATTACTCTGGAAATTCGGAAACGAAGCGATACGCTATAAAGCGCTTTATATAATAGCGATAATATCAACCTTTATGCTCACGCTGCTTAATCTTACGGCCCCGAAGGTGCTCGCGTCTATGACGGGGCTGGTCAAGGACGGAGTCACAGAAGATAAGCTTGACGGTATATTCACGCTCGCCCTTATACTGCTCGGGATATATCTTGTCAGGGTGGTCTTCACCTTCCTTGCGTCTTTTCTTTCCCACAAGGCCGCCTGGAACCTTGTCGGAGATGTCAGGATAAAAATGTACGACAAGCTGCAAAGCCTTTCAATGTCGTTTTACCATGACAAGCAGACCGGCGATCTGATGAGCCGTATAGTCAACGATACCAACAGCCTTGAGCTGCTCTACGCGCATATAATACCCGACCTTATCACCAGCCTTGTCACGGTAGCCGGGGTTATGATTATGCTTCTGACAATCAACTGGAAGCTTGCTCTGCTCACCTGCATACCCATACCCGTAATCCTTGCCATGGGAGTGCTTTTTTCAAAGAAAATACTTCCTTATTTCCGCAAAAACCAAACGGTGACAGGCGAGCTTAACGCTCTGCTTCAGGACAACATATCCGGAATTTCCGAAATTCAGGCGTTCGCCAAGGAAAAGGAGGAATCCGCAAAAATATCCTCCAAGGTGGCGGAAAGCGTCAGCGCCATGCTGAGGGCGCTTAAGCTTTCCGGCTTGTTCCATCCTTCCGTCGGCTTTATTTCGGCCGTCGGGACGGTCATAGTCGTCGCCGCGGGCGGATATCTCGCCTATCTCGGAGAGGTGGGTGTCGAGGATATTGTGGCGTTTCTTTTATACCTGTCGCTGTTCTACGCACCCATTACCGGACTGGCGCAGCTGCTTGAAAACACCCAGCAGGCCTACGCCGGAGCGGAAAGAGCGATGCTGATTCTTGCCAGCGAAAATGAGATAAGGGAAACAGAAGACGCAAAGGAAATGACACGTCCGAAAGGCGCGGTAAAATTCGAGCATGTTTCCTTCGGCTACAAAGACGGTGAAAAGGTGCTTGAGGATGTATCTTTCGAATGCAGGCCCGGCGAAATGATAGCCTTCTGCGGTCCCACGGGCGTGGGTAAAACCACCATGTCCAAGCTTATTTCCCGTATTTATGACCCGGATTCTGGTAAGATTCTGATTGACGGCGAGGATATTAAAGATTTTACTCTTCACTCGCTGAGGAAAAACATAGCCCCCGTGCTTCAGGATACCTTCCTGTTCAACGCCACGATAGCCGAAAATATCGGCTACGCAAAGGATAACGCCACAACGGAGGAAATACAGGCGGCGGCAAAGGCGGCGTACATACACGATGAAATAATGGCAATGCCCGAAGGCTACCGAACCAAGGTAGGCGAACGCGGGCTCAGGCTTTCGGGAGGGCAGAAGCAGCGGATTTCCATAGCCCGGGCGATAGTCTGCGACGCGCCGATAATCATACTCGACGAAGCCACGGCGTCTGTCGACGCCGAAACCGAAAAAAGGATACAGGACGCCATAAATTCGCTTATGGGCAGCCGCACGATACTTGTCATAGCCCACAGATTGTCCACGATACGCAACGCCGATAAAATAATCGTACTTGAAAACGGGAAAATAGCCGAAAGCGGTAGGCACGATGAGCTGCTATCCAAAAAAGGTCTGTATTATCGCGCTTATGAGATTCAGAAATCGGGAATGATAGCGTGAAAGATCATAAAAACAGAAGAAAGGCGGGCGCGAGCCCATGCCAACTTTCATACCTATTTATGTAAGCTGAAGGGCATGGGCATTTATATGAAAAACCGCAAAGAAAAGCCTTTGATAGGCATTGCCTGCTCATATAATGAAAAAGATAAAAGAATATGTGTAAATGAAACCTATTTCAATGCCGTAATGCAATCCGGCGGGATACCCGCGGCGCTGCCTTATGTCAGAAGCGGCGAAAACGCGGCCGAGGTTATAGCCGCACTCGACGGTATTATTTTCGCCGGAGGCGTAGACATAGACCCGACGCTTTACGGTGAGGAAAGGCTTGAGAAATGCGGTGAAATCTGCGCCGTCCGTGATTTTTCGGAAAACCTGTATGTAAAAGCGGTATTGGCTTCGGATATGCCGCTTTTGGGCATATGCCGCGGCATACAGACGCTCAACGTGTTTTCGGGCGGGTCGCTGTATCAGGATATTCCGTCAGAAAAAGGAATATCCGTCTGTCACGAAAAAGGAAACGCACATGAAATAGTCATAAATTCGGGAAGCATACTTTCCGAAATAGTAAATTCAAGCCCTATAACGGTCAACAGCTATCACCATCAAGCCGTCAAAGCGCCTGCGAAAGGTATAATACCCATTGCTTATTCCCATGACGGAATTATCGAAGCGGTGGAATTTGAGGGAAGAAAAAATGCCCTCGCCGTTCAGTTTCATCCTGAGATGTCCTTCGGTGACGACGAAAATTCCCGCAAAATATTCGGTTGGTTTGTGACGGAATGCTCCGGATATCGGAAGCGCAATAATTTTACTATATAAATACAGTTAAGAAACATTCAGTTTTACTTGTATATAACCGCATCTAATTAAACTTTTAATGTTTATAAAATAAAAGGAAAATGAAACCTTTTATAATGTTAAAGCGTATATAGAGTTAAGAGGATACTCGACTGTCGAGATTTACTAAAGAAAGGTATGGTCATATACATGAAAAGCGGCAAAATAATCATACACGCCGTCTGCCTTATGCTCGCAACGCTTCTTCTTTTCTCCTGCGGGAGCGGCGTAATAAACGAAAGCACGGATGACGGCACCGGCTCAAAGGGTTCGGATGTTTCCACGATTGACGATTTTTCCGGCAAGAACGGCTTCAGTCTCACCGGAGATACCTATATTTCCGACGGGCTTGCGAAAAACCTTCCGGAATCGTTGCAAAAGGTCAGTGTTACGGCGGCGGGCACCGACGGAAAAATAATTGCAACAGACGATTCGTTTATTATAGAAACCTCCGGTGACATCGAGGCGGAGGAGCTGACGCAGTATGTTTCGCTGTCTCCGACTGTAAATTACACCGTGACGAAGCTCGCTTCATGTAGATTTCAACTTACACCGGCAAGCTCGCTTTTATCCGGGAAGGTTTACAGGCTTCTTGTCGGCGATAAGGATAACCCCGCGTATTCCTTCGCTTTCCAGACCGAAACCCAGCTTGTTATAAAATCGGTGCTTCCCGCCGACGAAGCGGTAAACGTGCCGACCAACGCCGGTATAGAAATAGAATTCACCGATTCGGTATACGGCAACGATTTTACGAAATATATAAGCGTTTCCCCCGCCGTGGACGGTTATTTCACCCTTTATCCCGACGGTAAGACAGTAGCCTTCGTTCCGAACCACGGACTTGAGGAAAACACGGTTTACAAGGTTTCCGTAAGCAAAGGCATGACCGCCGTTTCGGGTAAAATCCTTGAGGAAGACAAAGTCTTTGCTTTCCGCACAAAATCTTCAAAAACAAACAGCATCGAAGACGCATATTTTTATATATATCAAACCGAATTATTGTTTTGTACCGATAATTATCCCGTAATATCTTATTCGTCAAGCTCGGATATATCATATACCATTACCGCAGACATATATAAATATTCCTCGGCTTACGACGCCATACAAGCAAAAAAAGCCTATGAAGCAGTAAAAGCCGACTGCTTTTTCTCAGGCGATACCTATATTTATCCGACAAACGGACTAACTAAAATCACTTCTCAAAACAAAGAAGTTCAAAAAAACGATAAGTCGGAAAAATATATTGAGCTTCCGGTGCTTGGCGCCGGCGTATTTCTTGCAGATATAACCTTTTCGTATATACAGAACGGCACGAAAAAGACCGTCAGCAAGCAGGTATTTATTCAAATTACTGACCTTACCATATACACCGAAGGCTGTAACGGAAGTACGCTTGTCTGGGTAAACGGTCCGGACGGAGTCGTTAAAAACGCGGATGTCAACGGCGAATGCTTTGTTCGTAAAACCTACTGGAATTCCGACAGCGGAGATACGGCGTATACCTCATTTTCGGGCAAGACGAACGCGGACGGTATATGTATCCTCGACAACGGCAGCAACGACTCGGTTTTCCTTATCGTTTCATACGGCAGCCAGGAGTCGTATGCCTGTATTACCGCAGGCTCAAAGTCTGAAACGAATGACTATTTTAATTATTTATATACGGATCGCGAAGTATATTTTCGTAATGACACTGTAAATTTTGCCGGTGTTATCCGTCCTGCCGCATCCTACACAAAAACGCCGGAAAAGCTGTATCTGAAAACTTCCTGGTCGGGAAACGCCTATGAGGAAATCGAGGTAAACGAGGACGGTACATTCAAGGGTTCCTACGATATAGACAGCTACACGGGATACGGAGTATATTTAAGGTTCTGCGATAAAGACGGTAATATGTTGTTTGGTAAATACATCACCGTTACCGCCGAAGGCAAGCCCGTTTACAAAGCGTCGCTCGCTTTCGACAAGCCGTTTTATTCCTTTGGCGACAGAGTAACCGTGACCGTCAGCGCAACCTTCTTCGACGGTACTCCGGCACCGTACCTTACATTCGAACTAAAAGAAAACAATTTTTTAGGCACAAAGACCATTAGAACAGGTGTGGACGGAACGGTTTCCCTTTCTTTTAAAACATACTCTATGTGTGACGAATCAACTTATCCGTTCCCCCTATACGTCACAGCTCAGCTAATGGGTGAGGAAACGACCTCCATATACATTACAAATTCTGTTATGTATTTCAATACCAACGTTTACTATACATCAAAGCGGGTTAACACCGATTACAGCGAGGTGTACCTGAACAAAGTGGATACCTCCCGTATAACCTGTGCGGCTGACGCGACCTACGAAAACACCATAGGTGATCCCGCGGAGGGCAGCGCAGATATAAAGCTTATGAAATATGAATTTAAAAAGCGTTATACCGGCACCTATTATAATCCGATAACCAAAAAATCCACCGAGATTTACGATTATTATACCGAAGAAACCATTGTTAAAACATATAATGCACAGTTTCAAAACGGTATCATAAAGCTTGACCATATACAGCCCGCAAAGGACTTTTCCGGTTATTATATGTATACGGTCACATACTATGACGAATTAAACAGCTCAACCTATACCCAGGAAATATACGCCTGTAAGGGCGGCAGATATGAATTTTACTATTATTACCAGAGCAGCCAGCCTAAATACTCCCTTTTGACCGAAGCAACCGAATATACTGTGGGCGATACCGTAAACGCCTGGGTGGAATACGGCGGTAAAAAGTATGAAGGCAAGGTTCTTTACACCGTATATTCGGAGGGAAGGTTCCATTACGCTTATACAAGCGAATATTCCGTAAAATTCGATGATTCCTTTGTGTCCGGCGCAACTATTTACGCTACCCTCATAAACGACGAAAACAATATAATCTCCTCCCTTTCCGCAAGTCTTACCTATGATTATGCGAAAAATTCATCGCTTGATATAAGCGTTGAAACAGATAAGGATGTATATAAACCCGGCGAGACCATTACGGCGAAGGTTAAAGCGGCTTCCGGAAATGCCGCCGCAAACGCGACGGTGATACTTTCGGTGGCGGATGAAGCCTGCTTTGCGCTGGGTGAGCAAACCGTAAACGCACTTGCGGAATATTACAGATCCGGTGCGAAAAAAATATTCCCGGTAAACCGCAACAGCAAATTCAATGAATATTACTACTATCTTTATCGTGTTTCCGGTTCATTCGGCGGTTATTACGAAGACGGAGTGGAATATTGTGAAGAAGAAAGCGCCTATGACTCTCCAAATACAGACGATGGTAAAAGCAGCTCCGACTCGGCGCATATCCGGGAAATATTCAAGGATAATCCGGTGTTTATCGCCTGCACGCTCGACAGCAACGGCGAAGCGGTAATATCCTTTACCATGCCCGACAATATCACCCAGTGGCGGATAACCGCCGTAGTGCTTAACAATAAAGAAGCCGACAAATATTCCGGTATGGAAATCGGCAGCTTCGTTTCCGATGTGATATGCACTCTCCCCTATTTTATAAATATCTCCTCCTGCGAACGTTATATAACCGGCGACGATATTTCGGTTTCGGCGCGTTCCTACGGTTCTTCGCTCAACGCCATTAAGTCCGTGACATATACGGCAGCGCTTTATGACGAAGAAGGAGTACTTGTTACATCGCTCGACAAAACCGAAAATTCCGACGAATATGCCAGATTCAATTTCGGAAAGCTGGCAAAAGGCTCGTACAGCGTTGTGATAAACGGCGAATGCGGCTCCTTAAAGGACGCGGTAAAAACCTCCTTTATCGTAACGGACACCGGCGTTCTTATGAACGTGACACAAGATATATCCGTCAACGAAACAGCAACCCTTGATCCTCAGGCATATCCGTTGAGCCTATCCTTCCATGACGACACCTATGACAATTTTATACTCGTTGCAAGGCGTCTGATGTGGGGATATTCAGAAAGAAGCGATACCATAGCGTCAAGCTATGTCGGCGCAACCGCGTTGGAAAAGCTGTTCGGCTGGAAATGCGGGGAAGGCGACGCTAAAGCGAAATTATCCTCCTATTCCGGTTTTATTCCCTTGATTTCCTACGGTGAAGGCGACGCGGAGCTGACCGCGAAGATATGCGCGGTTGCCCCGGAGGTGCTGTCGGGCGAAAAGAAAGCGGAGCTTATTGATAAATTTACCGCTTTTATCGTCGATAAACAGTATATCGACGACAGCCAGCTTTGCGCGGCGCTGCTCGGACTCGCGGCGTTGGGTCAGCCCGTACTCACCGACCTGACATATGTCGCAAGCCACTGCGAGGATTTTTCGGCGGAAGCCAAGCTGTACCTCTGCGCGGCGTTCGGTTATATCGGCGACTTTTCTGCGGCGAAGCAGATTTATAACGCTCTGTATGATGAGTACGCCAAAACAGCCGACGGCGGCGAGCTGTATTTCGACGGCGGGAACACCGAGGAATCCATTAAGCTCACCTCCCTTGCTCTGCTTTCCGCTTCCCTTGTATCCAAGCTTGACGCGGAAAAGCTGACAAAATATCTTTTAAACAGAAATTCCTATATCGACCAGTATATTCTTGAGCTTGCCTCTTATGTAAGATTCTTTATGCCCACGGAAATAAAAACCTCGTCCTTCACCTACAAAATAGGCGATAACGAGGAAAAGGAAATAACCCTTACGGCGGGGAGCGTATATACTCTCACCCTTACCAAAAGGGAATATAAAGCCTTGCAAATCATATCGTCCGACAAAGCGGTATCGGTTCGGGCAAATTACATGGGATCCGCGGAAGAAGCGGTCCGCGATAAAGCGGGAAGCGGCGAGCTTAGTATATCAAAAAGCATAACGCCGTACGACGTTGAACGCGGGCTGTACAAGGTGACGATAACCTATACGGGAAAAACCGACAGAAACTACGCTTATTACACGCTCGCCGACTGTATACCCTCCGGCGCAAGATATTTTTCAGCCGACAGCAGCTACGGTTACAACAGCTCACGCAATTACAACGGATACGCCTGGCTGTCAAATTCCGGGCAGATGATGAACGGCGGAATTTCGGTATGGAAGTCCGGTTATGATCCGATGAAGGGGAATTCCGAATATACCTTCTCCGGTCAGGTCAGCTATATTATAAGAGCGGCCGTACAGGGCGAATTTATCAGCGAACCCGCGGTTGCCGTAAACACCAGAAACGCCACATATACCATGTCCGAAAGCTACGCCGTTATAATTAAATCCGGCGAATGGGGAATAGTCAAAAAATAAAAAATTATTCCGGGTATTCATTAATAACGACTTATCTTATATGAATAGTTTTTCCCTTCTACACTCCCTTTCCTGTTGTTCCTCTTTTTGACAAAAGCCGCGTAAAGCGGCTTTTGTCATTTTTGTCTGTTATCTGTTGTCTGTTATATGTTATCTGCCTTATTCTTTATTACATGATATTTCAATGCTGTTATATTTTTTACTTTTGCTGTTCTCTGTAAAACTTTTTATTAAATGAGAATTTTTCTATAACCCTGTCAAGAAGACAAAGCGTTTGCGGAAGTATGAATATTACGGTGAGGACCGACACCATCGCGCCCTTGCTGATGAGCTTTCCTATAGACGAAATCATCGGCACCGTGGCGATAAACCAGACAAGACCCGCGGCAATTATCAGTATCAGCCCGGAGGACAGTATGGTCGGCATCGACACGTTGAGCGCTTTTCTTATAGAATCCTTGATATTCATCGTTGCGCGGTAACAGACATATCTGTCCGTAAGCAGTATGGCATAATCTATTGTGGCGCCCATCTGGATACATATCGCTATAAGATAGCACACGAAATATACGGGAGTGTTCGTAACCGTATCTATGGTGAGATTAACGAATATCGCGCCCTCTATCGCCGCCACAAGCGCCGCCGGAATCGATATTGAACCAAACGAAATCAACACTATTATAAATATGGCAAGTATCGATATTATATTAACCGCGGTAACGTCGCTCGAAAACGTGTCGCGTACATCATATATATTAACGCTTGAACCGAGGATATAATATTCGTCATAATAGCCCCCGAGATTAGAACGCAGCGTTTCAACGACATAATCCGCTCCGTCGCTGACAACGGGCGAGGCTATGTTGAAGATAAGCCGCGAATATTCTGTGCCTTCAAGCTTTCCGACCGCGTAAACCGCTTCGCTTTGGATTTTATCGAGCGTTTCTTCCTTTTCCGCTCCAATTACCTCTGCGATTCGGTTTTCATAAGCGAAATTAATAAGTGTTTCAACGGGGATATAATCCACGCAGCCGTAAACGGCGAAAAGATCATCCGTATATGCGGCATCAATACCGAAAAGCGTTTTTATATCGTCCTTAGAGAGTGTTATCTTGTTCAGTGTTGTTTTAAAATCTCCCGTATCCTCCGGGTATGCCGCGCAGAAAACGGCGAAAGCTTGATTGTCCGGGATACCGAACAGCAACGCCGCCTCCTCCACCGTGACACCTTCGAACAGCTTTGCGGCTTCAGCGTAATATTTATCGTAGGTTGCCTGATAAGACGAATAAAGAGCACCGTGTTTTTTAATAATCAGCTTGTTTTCACACACATAAGCAAGGATTTTATAACCGTTTAGTTTATCCGTCTCGGGATTCAACGAATAATCGGCAAACAGGCTCCTGACCTCGTTTTCGTCAAAGACAAACGACATAGTCGAATCCGAAAGTATATCTGTCGCCGAATATTCGTCCGTAACCTGTGCCGCCAGAGAATTGTATTCCTCCAAGGCTTGGTCGCCCGTGAGCAGGTACGCTTCCTTTATTGCTTCGTATACAAATAATGTTTTATTACCGAAAAGATTGCCTTCGGCGTTGTATATTGCGGCATATGCTTCCGCTTCCGATATGCCGAAAAGCTCGGAAATCCGTTCGGCGTCGAAATCGCCGTCCGCTTCCTTGATCGCGGTGTGAAGATAATCTATCTTGTCCTGGGTATTGCCCGCAAGAACGGTTATGTAATCGCTTTTTACCATGTAATCGAGAAGATCACAGACAACAATCCGACCGTCGACGGAATCGAGAGCTTTATATACGGGTTTTAACATGCTTTCGGGTATGCTGAAACGTTCGGCGGCTTCCTTAATATTATAACTGTTGTATAATTCCGTAACGGCAAGCCCGGTGCCGTAGGATATAATATTTTTACCCTCATGCTTAAGATTTTTTATATATTCAATAACCTTTTTTTCCTTTATGGTATCTCCCTTGGGAACAAGCACAATGAGCGGATTTTGAGGGCCGAAAGCATCATATATCTCCGTGCGCTCCATAAATACCTCGCTGTCCTTGTCAATTTCTATATCATAAATAAAGGGCATCCGGGTCTGAACAATACCGCATATTATAAAAATGATAAGCGCGGCGGCGGGAATAACCTTTCTTGTTTTATAAGAAAACGCCGCGATTTTGTTTATCCTCGGTATTATGGCCTTATGGCGGGTCTTTTCAAGCAGACGGTCAAACATCAATATAATACACGGGAGGAAGAAAAACGACATAAGCAGAGAACAGATAATTCCCTTGGTAAGCACCGCGCCTATGTCAAGCCCTATCCTGAATTTCATACACATTATCGCCGCAAGCCCGGCTATGGTGGTAAGACTTGCCGCCGAAACCGAGGTGAAGCAGCCCGCCAGGGCTTTTTCCATCGCCGCATACTTGTTTTCGGTTTTGCCGCGCTCCTCGTCATATCTGTGGAGTATGATAATAGAATAATCCATCGCAAGCGCAAGCTGAAGCACCGCGCAAATAGAGCTGGAAATAAAGGAAATTTCATCGAACAAGGCGTTGCTTCCCAAATTTATGACCAACGCCGCGCTCACGCCGATAACAAATACCAGCGGGTCAGCCCACGAACGCGAGGTAAGCATCAGTATTAAAAATACCACGACCGCCGCCATGGCGAATATCACCGCGCAGTCGCGCTTTACGCTGTCACGGATAAAGCCCGATTCGGCGGCATACCCGGAGAAGGCTGTATTCATACCCGGGAAAAGCGCTTCCACATTCTTAAGCGTTTGAGATGCCTCTGTGGTAAAATCGCTGTTTTTTAGGTAGATTTTAAAAAGCGCGCAGCCTTCGCGGAAGGAGGTTTCGTCGCCCGCGTCGAACAGCACGGAATCGACTCCGTCTATGCTCTTGATTTTATCGCTCATGAGGTTGGCCTCATCGGCGGTCACGCCGCTGACTATCATCTGCGCGTAACCGATATTGCCGAATTGATCCTCCATAACGTTAAAAGCCGCCGAGGTGGCGCTGTCGGCGGGCAGATATTTAACTATATCATAATTTACATTAACAAAGCGCATTGCCCATGCCGAAAACAACGAAGCCGCTATAAACAGCGCAAACAAAAAAACCTATATTTTACCGTAAAGGACGCGAGCTTTTTCATATAAAAATCTACCTTTTATTTTCTGTCATTATATATGTTAAAATGTCTGAATATCTTATAAGAAATATTAAAAGAGCGCTATTTAAATATTTCTGTAACCCCGGCACAGGACGAAAGCGCGGTGAAATTCGTTTTTCCTTCCGGAAAATACTTCTTAAATTCATCGTAGACTATATAGAATTCCCCGGGATCCCAATTTTCACCGGAACGGACGCGGCAGGCTTCAAGCTTTTCGCGGTTTTCAAACGAAACGTCGCCTATATACATGACTCCGTTTTCGTTAAGTCGCGAAAGCATTTCGTTGATAAAAATCACCTTATCGCCGTCGTCAAGATGATGGATGGAATATGTCGCGACGGCGAAATCAAATTTTACATCCTTGAGCGCCTTCGGCAAACCCGCATGGAAATCCCCTTGGAAAAGCAGGGCTTCCGGCATCTTCTCACGCGCTTTTTTAGCCATTTTCGGAGAAAAATCCATTCCGTATATCATATGCCCTGTGTCGTAAAGAGCCGAAGCCAGCACTCCGGTACCGAAACCCACGTCGAAAACCGAGGAAAGCGGATATCTGTTTATTTTTTCGTAAATAGTGCCGAGGACTTTTTTATAGCCCGCAAAGGGATATTCCGATGCGCTTTCGGTTTCCTTCACCGTTTCGTCATATTTGTCCGCCCATTCGTCGAATCCGATTTTATCGCGCATTTTCTCCTCCTCAATTATAACCCTGCAGGACGGATTCATCGGAAATCCTGCCGATAAGGTCGTCCAAATACGTTTTCATTCCTATGATAATGATACCGCTTTCGGTATAAGCGTAACAAGTTTCGAGTATCTGATATTCATTACAATAATTTTTAAAAAACATATTATCATAATATGCTAAAAAATATGCGTTTTCCGGTTCGCAGAGATATACAAGCAAAGCATATCCGTTGCCCGGAGCTACGCAGATATACGAATCCACTTCAAAAACAATTTTACTGTCCGAAACATCATCGTAAAACGTGCTGTCAAATACAGAATACCCAAGCCCTGCAAGTTTAGGTATAAACTCGTCCCGTCTGCAGGACAGCTGTATTTTCTCCAGAGAAACCTCATGTTTGACCTCCACCCATGCGGCAGTTTCAATTCCGGCATATGTCGCTATATCATAGATAAAGCCGTAATAACCCATAAAATACTGGTTTCCTATCCTTATCTGGGAATAATATGCATACAATGCCGGATGATATGTTTTAAACCTGAAATTGTAACATTTACTGGCTTCCTCGGCATCGTTATATATGTATATAAAGCAATGGAACGCTTTCATGGCGTTTTCGTCGGTTTCGGTATTATACTTAAAACCCACATATCGCTTATAGTCCGGTTCGCTGATATCGTTGATAAGCGCTCCGTCAATCCCGTATTTTTCGCCCAGCTCGTCAAGATAGTCCGTAACATCAACGTCGATATCGTCATATTCCCCGTACATCTGCCAGTACGATATTGGTTCCTCCTGAGCCGAGGAGGTTTCCGCAGCCGAGGAGGTTTCCGCGGATGATTCGTTGACCGTGGAAGACTCTCCGGAAGACAGATTTTCGTTTTCCGGAATTTCCCCGCAGGAAAACATATAAAACAACAAAGAAAAACAGACAAGCAATAACAAATATTTTTTCATAATTACCTCCGATGTCTATTTTATAAACGGTGTTATTTTCAACGGATTATAAGTACCGCTTTTCCCGGAAGCTATTGAAAGCACACCGTCCGCCGTTAATGAATATTCGAAATCACGTATTACCGCTTCGCTCTCACGGATATAATCCGCGGGCTTGGTTATCACGGGTATATAAAAATTATTCTTTTCCCGCGCAAGATATTCCCTGCCCGCTTTGTCCGCGGCAAGAATCAATGCGTAGGAAGGTTTTTTTGTGCGATTCCCGCGGGAGCGATATTCCTTTCCGACTCCCAAAAGCACACCGAGCAATGTGCGGCGTATACGCGCACAGGTCAGGTTGGACGACACGCTCTTTTCGCAAAGCTCCTTAACGGAAGACGAAACAAGCGACGCGGCGTATATTTTCCGGAAACCGCCGGAATCGATTCCGTAATAGTCTCCCTCGCCTTTCGTAAGGCGAACGGCGGTGAGGATTGCGGCGTCAAGCCTTGTGCCGTCCCATATTCCGGTATACCCGAGTACGCTTTTTGTTGCTTCCGGCAGCATGGCTAGCCCGGCTTCAATATCCTTGTAAAGCACCCTGCGTATTTCGGTAGATGATGAATAATCCTTTTCACGCCGGATAAAAACAGGTTTTATATCGCTTCCCTGCAATCTTATCGCATTGAGGTATTCCGAGGCGAGGATGTTATTCGGCTTTTCAATAAGCTCCGCTTTGTCCCCGAATTCTTCTTTTAATATCTCAAATGCCGCTTTTGGATACGAAAGCTTGGGGTGAAGCTTTATATAATTACTTATCTTTGTTTTATCATATAATATATCCGCGGCCTTAATTATATCATCGCCTTCGGCTTCCGTGCCGAAAGCAAGATGACCGCAGTTTAACGCATCGGCTAAAAATACCCCGGAATAAGCGAATTCCGCCGCCGAAAGGCTGCAGAAAGGAAAGGGCAGCTCTATGACAAGATTTACGCCGTTATAAACGGCCGTTCTCGCGCGATGATATTTTTCGGCGCAGGAAACCTCGCCGCGTTGTACGGAATTACCCGACATGACGCATACGACCGTATCAAAATCTCTGTGAAGGGTTTCGATAAGGTATTTGTGTCCGTGATGAAACGGA
>JAQVQF010000199.1 GCA_028701715.1 Eubacteriales bacterium
CTTCAGAACGCCGCTTCCATAGCTTCCATGGTGCTGACCACAGAAGCGCTTGTCGCCGACAAGAAGGAAGAAAACCCCGCTCCCAATCCCGCCGGAATGGGCGGTATGGGCGGCGGAATGTATTAATAACCCCAACCGAAAAAAAGGTGCCCGGAGATTTTTCTCCGGGCATTGACTATTTTATACTGTTTATATAATCATCAAGCTGTCTCTGATTCTTTATGATTGTAATTTTATCTTTATACATTTCCGCTATGCTTTTATATTTGCTCCTGATACCTTTTTTCCTGCCGTCGCGGAGTATCCATTTTATAAACTCGTAATCGAGCTTTTCATGACAGCCTTCCGCCATGCTCATGCGTGATTTGCCTTTGTATATACGGTATCTGCGGTACACACGGAAAAAGCAGGTAATGCGGTTAAAATTCATAAAGATGATTTCATCCGCCTGCTCCAAGCGTTCATCCCTATAATATTTTCTGTAGTTGCCGTCTATCACCCACGAATCGTTATTCATGAAGTCGAGAACGATTTTCTTTCCCTCATCAAAATCCCTTTCCCTCCATCCGGGCAAGAACTGGACGGTGTCGAGAAACAGTACTGGAATGTTGTATTTATTGCCGAGATATTCTGAAAGCGTCGATTTTCCGCTGCCGCTGTAGCCTATAACCGCTATTTTCATATGCAGCCTATAATGATTCCGTCGTTTTCGCTTTCGGCAGATTCCATTTGTAATGAGCCGAGAGCAAACGTATGGTAAACACAACAGAGGAGCCGGCGGTCATAGAGATTGCGCTTCCGCAAATATCCCATGTGAGAGCGCAGACCAACGCGCCGGCTATGGCGGCGCAGGCGTATATATGCTTCATAAGTATAAACGGAACCCCTCCCGCCATAAGATCACGCAGCACTCCGCCGCCGACGGCGGTCACGGTTCCTATGAAGACGGTAAAGAAAAGATTGTTTTTGCTTGAGGACTCCATGGCGATTTTAACCCCGATGACCGCGAAAAGTCCGAGACCTGCCGAATCCGTGATAAGCATAAGACGGTTGTAGACAGTCTTATTTTTAAAAAGCAGCTTCCTCACCGCGGGCAGAAAGCACAGCAGAGAAACGCCCAACGCGGTAAGCGCGTAAAACGGGCTTCTAAACGCCATCGGAGGGTAATTGCCCAGCAGCAGGTCGCGTATAACGCCCCCGCCTGTAGCCGTGGTTAAGCCGAGAATGGAAACGCCGAAAATGTCCATATTTTTTTGAAGCCCGGTGATTGCACCGGATAAGGCAAACGAGATTGTGCCGATTATTTCAAGCAGGAAAACGAAAACGTACATGCCGGTACCTCTCCGAAGTTATTTTATGTTTATTTAAGCAACAAAAAAGGAGTACGCAAAAAAAGCGTACTCTGTTAATTAACCTGAAAGATGCTCGGAATATAAAACAACAGTACAAGTACTGCCGATAAAATATTGCCGATTGCCTCGTCGGTGCTTTCGCTTTCCAGAGCCCGGTCCGGATTCAGTCCTTTTACCTGAGAGTATGACCCCTTCGGTAGCTTTTATAAAAAGCCTTCTCCCAAATCCATCAATCCGTGGTTATATATGGATTATAGCCAATAGCTATAAGGGAGTCAATATATCGTTTTACTAATTTTAAAAGTTGTTTTCCGCTTTTTTATGACAAAAAACACATAATTGTTCTTGAAACGGATTTTTATTCAACCGGCTTAATACAGGTAAGCCCGACGATCGAATTAATGTCGTATCCGGGTATAAAAAGCTCGTATTTTTCCCCGTCCTTTTCTATAGTAAGCGCATAAAATTCCTTGATTTTAAACACACCGTAGCTGTTGGCTTTGATTTTATACTTTTTGTACTTTTTGGAATCGCAGCTTTCATCCTTGTTCCAGGACGACAGCGAAGCCTCTTTGTTTATTTTTCGGATTTTCTTTATGCTGTCAAGGGGAAAAGACATGACCATGGCTAATGTTGCAAAGCACAGACAATCATCCCGCAGGAATACATAGGGGCTGAAATTCGTGTATTTGTAATATGTAAGAAAGGGATTGGATATTTTCATGCGTCCTTGCTTTTCCTTGTAGCGGAACATCATAACGTCAATCTCAACGGAGTTTCCGGGGATTTCAAGCTCTCTTCTTGAAACGGCGGCTTCACACCGGGCATCCTGAATAAGCACGGTTAAATCGTCGCGTCTGTATACGCTCTTACGCTTTATATACCCGACAATAACCAATATAACGAACAATATCAACGAGATCGCGTTGGCGTATACCAAAGCGGGGACGGTTTCGTAAACGGCGGACAGACGTATTTTATCAATCCGAACAAGACAGCTGATGACGGATATGAATATAACCGCAGCCGCCGTATATTTAACGACCGTCAGCCAGACCGGCAAAGAAGCTTTTTTTGCGAATTTTTTTATGCCGCTCATGGCGTCGTTGATTTTCGTTTCCCTTGTCTCGGAAACCCTTTTTGTGATAAATTCCGCGCCGTCGAATTCGGTATTTTTTCTGTTTTCGGTTACGTTAATGCCAAAAATATTTTTCATACAACGCCCTCCCGTCACATAAGCATATTATTGCAACTTCACTGTCGTCTTTTAGTAAAATTATACCATTTGCTTTTATAAAATGCAATATTAAAACATATATCTGTTTATAAGCGCGGAATATTCACTTGCATTATTTGTTATTTTGTGCTAATATCAATAAAAACGGCAAGGAGGGCGGTCAGCATATGCATCTTCAGGAATCCGGGGAAATGTACCTTGAAACAATATATATATTAACCCAAAAAAGCTCGTCTGTACGGGCTACGGATGTCGGCGAATATATGGGCTTTTCAAAACCGAGCGTAAGCCGCGCTGTCGGTTTGCTGAAAGAAGGAGGCTTCGTCACGGTCAGCGGGGAGGGCTTTATCCTGCTGACGGAGGTCGGAAGGGAAACGGCGGAAAAAACCTATGAACGCCATACCTTCCTCACCGAATGCTTCATAAAGCTCGGTGTCAACCGAACCACCGCCGCGGAGGACGCCTGTAAAATAGAACACGATATAAGCGACGAAACCTTTGAGGCAATAAAAAGGTATGTGTATGAAAACGGAGGACTTCTTTGATAACCTATGAATGACACGTTAAAAATACTGATCGGCATTGTTATTCCGCTTGCGGGTACCGTTGGCGGCGCGGCTATGGTATTCCTGTTAAAGGGGGAAATGAAGCCCCAGATACAAAAAATTCTCCTCGGCTTCGCGTCGGGCGTAATGATCGCGGCATCCGTGTGGTCGCTGCTTATCCCCGCCATCGAAATGACAAAGGAGCGGGGCGGCATCGCATGGCTTCCCGCAACCGTCGGTTTTCTGCTGGGTATGGGCTTTTTACTGTTGCTTGACAGTGTTATCCCTCACCTGCATGTCCATTCGGAAAAGCCGGAGGGTAAAAAAACAAAGCTCGGTAAAAATATGATGCTCATTTTAGCGGTGACGCTTCATAATATTCCGGAAGGAATGGCGGTCGGCGTGGTGTTTGCCGGCGCAAAAGCAAGCGGAGCGTCGATATCAACCGCTTCCGCCTTCGCGCTTTCCCTTGGTATAGCCATCCAGAATATTCCGTAAGGCGCATTTATATCAATGCCGT
>JAQVQF010000200.1 GCA_028701715.1 Eubacteriales bacterium
GCGCCGGCGCCGAGCCAGAGCGGAGCAAACAAAGCCCTGCCCTCACCGAAGAATTCCGTTGAATAATCCTGACCGCTTTCGTCCTTGCAAACCTTGGTATACGGGCTGTCAACAACAAGCTCATATTTTTGTCAAGGGCAGTGTATGTTTTAGGCTGATTTATGGAAAATGAAGGCTTACCCTCGGAATCCTTGGTTGTTACCGGTATGTTAAAGGCATCCTGATATACGTCAATCTGAACGGTCAGAGCGGTGGCATATCCGTAAATCTGGCTTGAGGGGTCGGAATTTTCGTTATATGTGTCTTTTATAATCTGGAGCATGGCATCGAATGTCCATTCGTTCTGCCTGACCATATCATATAGATTATTAAGGTTATACGACGCCGCAATTGTTTTATTGAAAAATATACATTGCATGGATTCCCAGAATGTAAGTGAAATATCTCCCGATAACAGATAAAGCCTGTCATTGAGCGTCATTTCCGATATAAAATCCTGTGACCACCAGCTTTTTTCAAAATTTATATATTCGTCAAGCTCGTACCAGTTTATAAAATAACCGTCTGAAACCAACGTGGGCATTATGGCCGCATAACCGGAAATAATATCATAATCGGCGGTATTGCCGTTGATGGAATTCCTGATATAAGTCATAAAATCCTCGTGTACTCCCCAGGTGCCGTTCTGTTCGATTGTTTTAATTTTAACACCGAAACGTTGTTCGACCGTCCGGTTACGTTCCGAAATAAGGGTTTTTACTTTTTCGGAAACAAGGTCGTCGTTTGTATATTCGTATTTATATTCGGTTCTCTGCAGGATGGTAAAATCGCGCCCGTTAAAACTAATATTGGGAAGCCCGTCGTAAAAATCATCCTCCTCCGATGTTTCGGTTGACGAAGCGTTTGCCGAGGCGTTATCGGATATATCGGATTGCTCGGAAGCGGCGGATTGTTCCTTGCTGTTATCATCCCCGGTTTCGCTGCAGGACGCCGCGAAAATTACAACCAGCGCAAGCGTCAGCATTAAAGATATTAACTTTATTTTCATTGCATAACTCCTTTCACTTTATATTAGGATTATATCAGTCAAGGAATTAAATGTCAATAGTAAGAGCAATTGACAAAGCTCTTTTAGTGTGTTATATTGTTAAAAAAAGAGGTGCGGTATGGATAACGCTGAAAAATACATTAAATACGCATGTGATACCGGCGCCGCCGACGCGGTGAGATTTGATATTTCGGACATTTGCTTTGACAGCAGAACATATTTGAAATGCCTGTACGGCTGTCCCGACTTCGGCAGAAATCACACCTGCCCTTCAAGACCCGGCTCGCCCTCCATGGCGGAATATAAGGAAATGTTTTCCAGCTTTAAATGGGGGATAATCGTTCATACCCACGACAAAGCGCTGTCGCAGAAGATTTCCTTCGGTATAGAGGGATTGGCTTTCCGCGACGGATATTATTTTTCCTTTTCGCTTTCCGACTGCGCGCTGTGCGAAACCTGCGCCGCCGTCGAAAGCAAGCCCTGCCGCTTTGTACATAAAGCCCGCCCGGCATTCCATTCGGTGGGAATCGACGTTTTTAAAACAGTAACGCAGCTGGGTCTGCCGTTGTACACACTCACCGACGCCGGCGTCGAAGAACAAAATTGGTATTCCGCTGTATTTATAGAATAAAATTATGACAGATATTTTACCTGATATTACACAGAAGGAGAAATGGCAGCGAAATGAAATATCCAAGAATATTGCAAAAAGGTGATACAATCGGCATCTGTGCACCGTCCAGCGGAGCACCGGGTGAAGTATTGTCAACCCGGCTTGATAACGCTATCTCGAATATAAAAGCTCTGGGTTATAATGTTATTGAAACCGCTTCGACCCGTAATTCTGTTAAATGCGTCAGTGCCGACAGTGCAACGCGCGCGGCGGAATTTATGAGTCTTTATGAAAATCCTGATATATCCGCTATTTTACCTCCCTGGGGCGGCGAATTCTTGATGGATATGCTGCCGCTTTTAGACTTTGAAAAGATAGCCGCTCTGCCTGTTAAATGGATTTGCGGTTTATCGGATGTCACTACATTAACCTTTACATTGACTTTAAAATGTGATATTGCCACAATTCACGGCTCAAACCTGTTGAATATGGGGTATGCCCGTATTCATGAAGCCGATTTAAGGGCATTTTATGTTATGTCAAATCTTATAACTGAGCAAAAAAGCTGGGATACCTGGGGTGGTTTTATCAGCTGGGATGATTTCACCAAAGAAGTATATAATCTTGATAAACCGTCATATTGGAAGTCTTTACAGGGGGAAACCCATGTTTCTTTTAACGGTCGGATGATCGGCGGGTGTATGGATACCCTGTGTAAATTACTCGGAACACGCTTCGCTCCGGTTAATGAGTTTATTGAAAAATACAAAAGCGAAGGATTTATTTGGACTTTGGAAAGCTGCGAAATGGCGTCACCGGATATTTATCGTACTTTTTGGCAGATGCGTGAATCGGGATGGTTCAAATATTGTAACGGTATAATCATCGGTCGCCCGTCAGGATATAGAGACAAACGGGATTTTACGTTTATTGATGCTTTGAACCAAGGGCTTGGCTGCTTGGATGTGCCGATTATTTATGATGCCGATATCGGTCATACCCCACCTCAGATACAGGTGGTCAACGGTTCGATGAGTAGAGTTGAATTTACCGACGGAAAAGCAACTGTTAATCAGAGTTTAATAAACTAAGAATCTTAATGTATTATAACAGAATGTGAAAAAACGCGGGTTGCCCGCGTTTTTTCACATTCAATTAATCTCAAGTCCGTCCTTATCGGGAAGAACGGGGAAATCGTCGTCAAGGTTGTCCTGATACCAGTATGCCACGGAGGAAATATCGTCCATGAGCGGAAGATATCTGCCGCCCGAACGCCAGCCGAGCGCCTGGATTGTGACCCTTATATCGCTTTCAAAATAAATCGGGTCGGCTACATGGAAGCGGTACATAGAAAATCTCGCCTGGGATTTATAAACATCGTCCACCGACATCTTATGGAAGCCGCCGTAAGGGCCGGTGAAATCGACATATCTGCCGTTTACGTCAAAATTATACGCGCCGCAGAAATAATCCTCCGTACCGGTGCCGCATATGGTCGGGTATTCATTATCACCGTCAAGGAAGAATTTAATTTCACCCTCGCCCCACCAGCCGCAGCTGTTTGAGCCCCAGAAAAGATAAGTGCCGATATACTGACCGCGTCCTCTTATATTGTCAAGTATCGTGTACACACCTTTATAGGGAAGCGGATTAACGCGTCGGAATTGAGCGTGGAAATACGCGGCGTTTTCGGGTAATTCGGTGAGAAGATAATCCACCTGATAAAACAACGCTACATCATTTGTGGATTTATTTTCCATCGTTATTTTAAAGCTTTTATAAAAGGGCATCTCAAAATAAGAATTCAAGCCCTTCCTTGGGTTGACGCATACCGCAAGGGTTGAAATCTGCTTGTATTCGCCGTAATTGGCGTTACAGAAAAAATCACAAAGCGGCGCCTCCACCGACGGCTTTTCGCTATTATCCCAGAATATACGCAGTATCAGCGGGCGTTTGTCGCCGGACGAATCGGTCATCCAGATATGCT
>JAQVQF010000032.1 GCA_028701715.1 Eubacteriales bacterium
TGTTTATCGGAGAAATAAACCAGACATTTACCGAAAGATCCCTTGAGGAACAGCATGAATCCGGGTTTTATGATTTTACCGACGGCAGCAGGATATATTCTCTGAGCCTTGACGGCGAATTGCCCGGTATAAATACGGACGATACCTTTATCGGTATTATTGAATATTCGGAAAAAGCTGCGGAAGGCGCAACATCCACCGAAGGGTTTGAAAATTTTGAAGAAACGCTCGAGGACTTGATGAGGTTTTTCGGAGTGACCGAAACAGAAATTCCCGAAAAGCTTGACATTACGGCCGATTGCGGATATGAAGAAGGCACAACGGTGTTTACCGGTTATATAATATCATACGGCGAAGGCTTTCTGAACGGCGACACACCCGAATTTTTTTGCATAAATATAAAACCCGGTGAAGCAATATACGGGGAAGCGGTAATGTCGTTGAAAATTCCCGCGTATTTCGCCGGAAGACTGAACCCCGATAAGGAATATTTGTTTGTTTGTCATGAAAACGAACTGACAGAGCCCGCCGGCCTGCTTGAAATTAATAACGACGGTACGCTTTCGTCGCCGTTGGGCTTGAATTATTACGGCGGTGAATTCGGTCTGAAGTCAAAAGACGATTACCGTATATATTACGGTATAAATCATATCGCCGCGAAACGTATTAGAGATACCTTTATCGGATTGGGCAATTTCTCCAAAGATACAGAAGAATTCGACCTTGTCTACACACCCGTTGATGTATATTCCGGAGTCGCCGACACAAATTCCGAAATACGCATAACCTATAAAGACGGGAAGTTAACCTTGCAAATATATAATAAAGACCGGGGATCGGTTTACTACTTCCGCGACTCGGAAAGCGGAAACCTTTACCGCCTTGATGAAAACGATGATAAAATTTTCACCGATTCTTCCGAATATCTTGACCGCAGTATGCTGATAAGCTATATTATTTCGGTAAAAGCACTCGAGTCGACAAGCGGCTTCCTTAAGAACGACTCCGACATTGTCTATGAAACCCCGGCGGGAAACAAGCTTACGCTGGGAATGGAGGAAGGCAAGCTGAAAACGCTTTCTCTCAACGGCAGCCTGCTTGCAAATATCGGCTATATAACGTTTTATTAATATATAAACAAGCGTCTGCCGCTGTTTTAATGCGGCAGACGCTTGCATCGTACGAAAACTTTCAACGATTGTTTTGATTATTCTGATTGTTCCTTTTTTTGTCGTTCTTGGTTTCGTTTTTAACGGCGTTTTCGTTACGGTTCCGGTTGTTCTCGTTACGGTTCTGATTGTTCTCGTTGCGGTTTTGATTGTTCTCGTTGCGGTTCCGGTTGTTTTCGTTGCGATTTTGATTGTTTTCGTTGCGGTTTTGATTGTTTTCGTTGCGATTTAACGCGTTTGCGTTTTTAATCTGCCTGTCGTTTTGGTTGTCGGCCATGAAATATTCTCCTTTTTTGGAATGATAATATTATTATGTCGCCAAAATATAATATTATACTGATTATTGAGAGGTTATACGATGTATAAATATGAACTTCACTGTCATACAAGCGAGGTTTCCGCCTGCGCGCATGTTCCGGCCGAAAAGGTCGTCGAATATTATGCTTCACAAAATTACACGGGAATTTTTATTACCGACCATTTTGTGTGCGGCAGAGGTATTCCCGGCGGACTTGAATGGGAAAAATGGATCGATAAATTCTGTTCGGGTTATGAAACGGCAAAATCCGCCGGTGACAAAACGGGGCTTAAGGTTTTTTTCGGCTTTGAATATACATGCTATTCCAACAACGGAACCGATTTTCTTATTTACGGTCTCGGTAAAGAATGGCTGAAGTCGCATCCGGAAATAATGGATATGGGGCTTCGCCAAGGGCTTGAATTTATGATGTGCGAAGGCGCGTTTATCGTTCATGCCCATCCTTACAGGGAATCGTCCTATATAGAGATGATACGCCTGCTCCCGCGGCATATCCACGCTGTGGAGGTAAAAAACGCCAATCGGGACGACACAGAAAACGGCGCCGCCGAAATGTACTCGAAATATTACGGGCTGTACCGGCTCGCCGGTACGGACAACCATCAGGGCGGGCAGCAGAAGCGTTTTTGCGGAATAAAAACCGAGCTTGAGATAAATAACCCATCTAATTTAAGAAAAATCGCCGAATCGGGCAATTATACCCTTTTCGACGAAATGAGATAGTATAAAAATGCGGGGGGCGGAAATTATCCGACCCCCGTTTTATTAATGCGGAAATTAAATATAACTTGTCACATTTTTAAACATCTTTGATATACGGACTTTTTTAACGCGTATAAAATCAAATGTTAAATACCGGCTTAATAGTTTTATTATCCCGACTGATGTTTCACCGCCTCGCGTCTATCTTTCGTTGATTCTCAGTCCGGCGAGGGTAATATGCGGTGTGGCGGAAAGGCAGCGGAGAACGGGGAAGGTATAATTGTCCGCGTTGTTTTCAAATACAAATTGGGTTATACTCGTCGTTCTCAGCCTTATATCGCACCAGCCCATGCCCGGATGCCGCATCAGCAGATGCGAAATCCACGCGCCGCCGAACCCGCCGTGGCAGAACACGGCTATATGATTTCCGTTGGGGGACGCAACTCTGTATCGCGCTCCTTCCCTGACATATCCCAAAGATTCCAGAAAATTATCCGAATTTTCGATAAGCCTTATCAGCGAATCGTTTCTTTCCTCGTCTGTCAGGTCGGTGTAATCCTCGACACCGCGTAAAATCGAAAAACGATAACCGCACAATTCGGGTTTGTTGCAACGTCGCATATAATCCATGCTTTCGGCGGTCCACGGAAGAATCGTATAATCCATTCCCTTTGCTTTGCAAAGCGGCAGCGCCGTGTCGATCGCTCTTCCGAGAGGGGAGGTGTATATTTTATAAATATCCATATCCTTCATATAATCGGCAAGCGCTTTTGCCTCAAGATGTCCGAATTCGGTTATGGTGTTGTTGGCGTAGTCGGGATCGGCATGGCGGATAATGTCAAGAATCATATATCTCTCCTTTATGTTATAAAGTATAGCACTCGTTAAATCACTTGTCAAGTCGCACAAAACCGCCGCGGGCGTTTGCCGCGTTACGGAGAAAATAACGCTAACGCTTGAAATTGAAAAAAACGGTGTTATACTGAAAATGTAAGGCAGCGATCTCCGCCGGCCGCGGAATGAAAGGATACGCTGCACATATGAACAGAGGCACCACACCCACCATCACGTTTTCCACACCGCTTAAAGCGGAGGATGTTGCCGCGCTGTCTGTCGTTTTTACTGATAAAACAGGCGCGGTATTGATTCAAAAAACGCTGCCCGATGTGACGGTATGCGATTATGCAATCATCTTCACCCTGTCTCAGACTGAAACTCTCGGCCTTCCCGACGGCGGGATAACGGAAGCTCAGATACGTATCAGGGATACGGGAGGGATTGCATATGCTTCCAATATTGTTTCCGTCGATTCGGGCAGAATTCTGAAAACAGGAGTCATATGACTGAATTTGAAACGGATTTATTCGCGGAAAACGGATGCTTCCTTACGGAATATGCCGAAAACAGAGGTTGTTTTGTAACGGAAATAACAATCGAATAGCGATAAAGGGAGGATGTCTGCGTCCTCCTTTTCGCTTTCTGCATATTCTGTAGGGAAAGGAGGTATTTCATGTCGCAAAACAAATCCAACCGCGCGGAGCTCACCTTCGACAGCGGAAAAATAAAACCGATATATGTTGACAGAGAAAACGAAAACGGCATTATAAAATTATCCCTAACCACCCTTGAGGATTCGTATACCGCCGACAGCGGGTTGACATATATTGCTACAATCGTTAATACATCATCCTCGTCGATGAAGGATGTCCGGATAGTTCCAAACTTCGGCGCCGCCGAAGGACCTGCGCCGCTTGTTTTATGCGGGGGAGCCGCTCTTTATGTTAACGGAGAATATTCCGGGTCGGTATCGGCTTTCCGGGATGGCAAATCGGTGGTTTTCGGTATTGCGTTACTGGGTGCGGGCGACAATGTGCTGGTGCTTTTTAAAACAAAGATAAGCGCGTATGCCCCCCGCGAACTCGGCTCTTCTATAAAGAATAAAATAACGGTTTTCGCAAGAAAATTAAATCCCCCCGCGGTTACCGTTGTTGAAACGCGTGTCGATGATTATACCGATGTTGTGATGTTCAGAGCGGAAACGCGTGACGACAAGCAGTCGGTTACCACCACATATACGCTGTATAACTACGGAAACACCGATGCCGCAGATGCCGTGCTCACAGATACGTTTTCGCCTGCGCCGAATATAACACACGTAAATGCGGGCGGTGAAACGCTTCTTTCCTCGCATTATACCTATGTCAGCGGCACAATAAAGCTGCCCTCGGCGGGCTATAAGCTTATAATACCGGCGGCGAGCTTTTCACGCAGCCCGTCCGGCGAGGTTATCACAATTCCCGGTTCAAAGGTTATAACGGTAAAGGGAACCTTATAAATAATGTCTGCTGAACAAACCGTATAACGGTTTGTTCATGCGGCGTATGCCGCATAAATTCATAAAAACCGGGAAAGCCGCATCGCGGCTTGGTTTTTGATTTATTCAATGGACATTAAATATAAATACCGGGCAGTTATTGCAGCGCCCCCGGCTTTTGCTTTATTCGGCGGAAATTAAATTAAAAACTATTGTAAAATATAATAATACTGTATATAATGAGGACGGATGAGAATTTACGGTTGCCGTATAAGATAAAACGGGGGATGAGCAATGGCTGAAAAAAGAAAAAGAATCAAAAAAAGCCCCTTGAAGAGGGTTATACAAATTATTGGGACGGTTATTTGTCTGCTTATGCTTACAGTCGTCGGCTATCTCGTTTACGTGCTTGTCGATTATCACCGTATAGCCGACAATCAGACGCTTGATGTCGAAAGCCCCGTGAGCGTCAAAGCGGAAACGGGAACGGAGTATACCCTTGTGACCTGGAATTTGGGCTTCGGCGCTTACAGCGACGATTATACCTTTTTCATGGACGGCGGCAAGGAGTCACGCGCTTATTCCGAAAACGCGGTATATGCCAATATCAACGGCGCGGTGAATAAGCTGAAAGAAATAAACCCGGATTTTATGTTCCTGCAGGAAATCGATTTCGACGCGACCAGAAGCTATCATGTGGACGAGAGAGTGCCCATTACCGCGGCTTTTCCGGATATGAGCTATGTTTTCGCGGTCAACTATGATTCACCTTATCTGTTTTACCCCGTTACCAGCCCTCACGGCGCGTCGAAGGCGGGGATAATGACCCTTTCGGATTACAGCATAAGCTCGGCGGTGAGGCGAAGCTTGCCTATCGAATCGGGATTCCGAAAATTCCTTGACCTCGACCGCTGCTTCAGCGTGTCAAAGGCGGAGCTTGAAAACGGCAAACAGCTGGTGCTTATAAACCTGCATCTTTCCGCCTACAGCGAGGACGGCGGCATAGCCACCGAGCAGCTGAAAATGCTTATAGAGGTTATGCGGGAGGAAGCAGACGCGGGTAATTATGTGATATGCGGCGGGGATTTCAACAAAGACCTTTTAGGCAATTCGCCTGATGTGTTCGGCGTAATCTCGGATGAGCCGCTGTCCTGGGCGCAGCCCATACCAGAGGGCACAATTCCGGAGGATTTTACTCTTGTTGTAGGCTTCGATGCGGAAGCGCCCGTTCCCACGACAAGGAATACGGATATTCCTTATCAGAAGGGCGTTTCCTTCTGCGCCACCATCGACGGATTTATCGTGTCGTCCAATGTCACGGTGGTTTCCTGCGAGACGCTCGATTACGGCTTTGAAAACAGCGACCATAATCCAGCGGTTCTAAAATTTACATTGAACTGAAAGCGTTTACAGATAAAAAATGAGCCGCGAGGCTCATTTTTTTATAGCGTTGACTATTTGCTTTCAACAATGAAAAAGAAGGGCGATGTCGGGGAATTTACTATTTTAAAGAAAGCGCACATGTATTTGCGGCGATCAAGCGAGGAAAGATAATCATGTATAAGCCGTCCTTCAGCTTCGCCTTCCTCATGTCCCGGATAAACCGCGATAAGCAGCACCCCGTCGGGAGCCATTATTTCCAACGCGGCTTGTATGGCGGGCAGTGTGGTTTCGCGTTTGGTGGTTACGGATTTATCTCCCCCGGGAAGCCAGCCTAAATTGAACATTCCCGCGTTGACGGGCTCGTGAACATATTTTTTCACTTTGTGATGAGAGTCGCATATAAGCGTATAATTGCGCGGCGCCTCGCCTTCCTCAAGCAGCCTTTCCGAGGATTCGACGGCGCCGTGCTGTATATCGAAGGCGTACACCTTTCCGCTTTCGCCGACCGTGCGTGACAAAAAGAGGGTGTCATGCCCGTTACCCATGGTGTAGTCGACGGCGACGCCGCCTTCCTTAAGGTGAGCGAGTATAAAGGTTTTTTGGAATAAAAGTAAATCAAGCATAGAAATTTGCAAAACGGGTCATTTGCGTCTCATGGCATAAAGCGCAAAAACAGCCGCGGCCGCGACCACCCCGATAATTATATAGATAGTCAGTCCGCTGTCTCCCGTAAGCGGTGTATTAAGTAGGTTCATAATATTTCCTCCTCTGTATACATTCTACACTAAAAAAATGTTCCGTCAAGATAAAAAATCAAAAAATTTACGATATTTAAAGCTAAGCGTGTTTACAAAATATCATATCTGTGTTAAAATAGCAAAAAATCGAATTATGGGCTAATAAAATGAAAATAAAAAACAATATAATTAAGCTTTTTATTACTTTTTTTAAAATTGGCGCTTTCACCTTCGGCGGAGGCTATGCTATGATACCCATTATTCACCGGGAAGCCGTCGAAAAAAATCATTGGGTGACCGACGAAGAGATGCTTGAAATGCTTGCCATATCGGAATCCACCCCCGGACCTATCGCCATAAATTCCGCGACCTTCGTAGGCTACCGTGTCGCGGGGTTTTGGGGTGCCGCCGCCGCAACCTTCGGCGTGGTGCTTCCTTCCCTTATTATTATAACCCTCATAGCCTTTTTCCTGAAAAGGTTTTCCGAATACAAAGCGGTGCGTTATGCTTTCATGGGCATAAGGGCCGGTGTGGCGGCGCTGGTTATCAAAGCTTTTATAACCATGTCAAAGAAGTGTCCGAAGAATATCACAGCTTATGTTTTTATAGCCTTGGCTTTCGTTTCCGTTACCTTTTTTGACATTTCCGCCATTCTGATAATCGCCTGCGGGGGCGTTATGGGGCTTGCGTTTAATCTTGTGTTCGGCGGGGAGGAGGCGGGGAAATGATATATCTTGAGCTTTTCTGGGTGTTTTTTAAAATCGGATTGTTCACCTTCGGCGGCGGCTATGCCATGCTGCCGTTCATACAGCAGGAGGTTATCGCAAAAGGCTGGCTGACCCTGGAGGAAACAACCAATTTTATCGCGGTGAGCGAATCGACGCCCGGTCCCTTCGCCGTAAATATCGCAACCTATATAGGCGTGGAAAAGGCAAGCATACCCGGAGCGCTGTGCGCGACCTTCGGAATAGTGCTGCCCTCCTTCATTATTATACTGATAGTGGCGAAATTTTTCTTTGCTTTCCGTGAAAACAAATATGTAAAAGGAATAATGACGGGGATAAAGCCGGCGGCGATAGGCCTTATCGGAGCCGCTGCGTTTTCGATATTTTACAATGTGTTCATCCGCGGCTGGCAGGGCTTTTCAAAATTTACCGATTACACCTTTTTGTATTCCGCTGTGATATTTACGGCCTGTCTTGTCCTTGTTTTAAGAAAAAAATCCCCCATACTCTCCATAGCCGTATCCGCCGCCGCCGGCATTGCCGCGGGCTACGCGGGTGAAGCTTTGGGTCTGTTAAAATAAAAATACGAATATATTGTACTGCAAATATATCCAAGAAAAGCGGCATACGCCGCATGAACAAACCGTTATACGGTTTGTTCAGCAGACATTATTTATAATAACGCGAAAGGAATGTTATATGAAAAAGCTGTCATTGCTGCTTGTGCTGGTAATGCTTATTACCGTCATTCTTGTTTCCTGCGGCGGAGGAAGCGTAGAAACTTCCCGGGATATTTCCTCCGGGGAAAGCCATGTAAACGAATCAGAGGAGGAATCGGATGAATCCTCCGAGTCGGAATCTTCCGCGGACGAATCAAGCACCGTCGATGAACCGGAGGATTTCGATTACGCCACCGTGGTTTCGTCGGGCAAGGCCTACACCGCGTCTATAACACCCGGAGAACAATATCCGGACAGCTATGGTACCGAGCTTACCGACGGTTTGTTTGCCACGGCCGCAAGCGCTTCGTACAGCGATACAAAGCTGGTGGGCTACGCGCCGGGTAGCGAATCGGGCTGTACGATAATCGTTGATCTCGGCGAAGTCATGTCGGATCTTTATGAATTCAGGGTGAGCTACCTTTGTACCTCGATTGCCGGCATAGCACCCCCCAACAGCATTTATGTTTACATATCTTCGGATAACGAAAAATGGGAACGCCAGGGAAGATGCAGCCTGGCAACCTATGAAGCGGATACCATGAAGCTTGCCGTACTAACCCTTAACCGTTCGGTATCCGCCCGTTATGTCAAGTTTATCGTTAACAAGGACTCCGCCTGGATATTTCTTGATGAGGTCATGGTGGTGGCAAACATACCGTCGGGAGACGCAAGAGCGGAATGGGTGGCGGCCATAAATCAAAGGTATAATATGGAAGAGCTTACCTTCGATCAGAGGAGCGAGGCGCTGAAGGCGATTTCCGGAGAAAAAGCCGACAGAAGCCTGTACCGCACCAATATAGCCAAAGGATGCTCTTATACCGCCAATGGAGAAATTGATACAAGTCATCCCGATAAAAGCAATACTCTCCTTACCGACGGCAAAATCAGCAGGTATCTCGAAGGCGAAACCTGGGTAGGATATAAGGGCGGAGCGGAGATGGAGATAATCGTCACCTTTTCTTCCGCAAAAAACAACATTTCGGGCTTCGAGCTATACGCTTACAACAATCAGATAACGGGTATATCTTTCCCATGTTCGATAATCGTTTCCGTTTCAACCGATAAAACAGCCTGGACGGAAGTCGGGCGTGTGTACGCGCCTTCCGACAACGGTCAGGGGATATTTACATATGTGCTTGAGCTTGATTATGAAATAACGGCAAAGTATGTTAAATTTACTTTAACCGAAACCGACTGTGATGTTTTCTACATAGAAGAAGTCGCCGTGATAGCATATACGGAAGAACCCGCAAATATAACATTGTATCCGGTGATAGTCATGCCGGAGGTGACGAAGGACGAATACTGGCCTTCTTCGGATTCCGACTATAACGACACGATAAATCTTATAAGCGGACTGACCCAGCAGATTTCCTGCGCGTCCTCGGTGGAGGAGGATTACTGGTCGAACAACACCCCCGTGACCTCAACCCTTATGACCGACGGTAAATACTCCGCTTCCACCGACATACATAACGGCTTGTTCTTTAAATTTAATCGGGGCGATCACCGCGACATTATTTACAACATCACCAAGCTGTCGTCGTTATCATCCTTCAAGGCGAGCTTCACCAATATCAGCTCCTGGGCGGTTTATGCTCCGTCGTATGTAAGCGTTTACCTTTCCGCCGACGGACGCACCTGGTACAGCGCGGGTATAATGACGCTGGACACCACAAAGGATCCGGGCGTTGTTCAGGGCACCTTGACGCTGGATTTTGCGGTGGAAGCCCGGTTTGTGTGCTTTGCTTTCGACATGGGCGCGTGGGCGGGTTGCGACGAGCTGGAGGTAATCGGAACCAAAAAAGTAAGCTCCTCCGTAAAAAAGCTTGAAAACAGCGGATTTTCGGTAAAAGAAAAGTTTATGACGGGCGAATATATGGCACCCGATGAAAGCCTGCTCGGCGGCGTCGAGGACCTGTACCTCGTATATCATTCCACAAGCGTCAAACGCGGTTCCGCCGACCTGCTGCCCGCTTTGGCATATATCGACGAAAACGGCGATATCAAGGATACCATGTTCGACGGCTTTCTGTTTTTGCTTTCCGGCTCATTAAGCTCCGGATACGGCGGTTATAACGGCTTTACAAAAAGCGACGGCGAATGGCTTATCAGCACTCTTTTCGCAGACGGCTGCAATATAAACGCTCTTGAGGAGGCCGCAGGTCAGGTGAAGACGGCGCTGGGAAACAGCGATTATAAATATAAATTCTATATTACTTTGTATTATCCCAAAACGGGTTCGAATTTCGGCGACATTGACGGCGACGGCAAGAATGAGGTTTTAAACACCCTCGAGGAAAGACTCGCCGCGGTGGAATGGTATATGAGCCTTTTTGAAGAAGAGCTTGCCAAGAAAGATTATAAAAACATAGAATTTTGCGGATATTATTGGTATCACGAAGCCGCCAGTGCAGAAAACGGCGATATGGAGCTGATAAACGGAGTGAGCGAGCTTACCCATTCCCATGACAGTCAGCTTTTCTGGATACCCTACTATGTGGCGCCGGGTTATTCGCTCTGGGCGGAACATGGCTTTGATGTCGCCTGTATGCAGCCCAACTACGCGTTCAAGCTTGACAGGCCTATATCCAATATAATCAACACCGCAAATCTCGCCAAACGTTACGGGATGGGTGTTGAGATAGAAATAGACAGCAAGGCGCTCACCAATGATTTGTATCTGCAAAGATACATGACCTATCTTGAATACGGCGTTTATTACGGTTATATTAACGACTGCATTCACATGTATTATATGTCCTTTTATGATTTAAACAACGCCTGCGCGTCCGAATCGCCAAGGCTAAGGCTGATATATGACTATACCTATCAGTTTATCAAGGGTACTCTTAATATCACGCCGGATACCGTCGACACAATTTCCGCGAATGCGTCAAAGGATACTCCCTGCGCTTCCACGTTAAATCCGGAAGGGGTTGACATAAAGCTGTATAAAATTAATGTTTCACCCTCTCACGGCACGGTAACCATAAATATCGACGGAACCTTTACCTATTATCCCGATAAGGGATACACCGGAACCGATGAATTTTACTATGTCTATTCCGAATACTTAGGTTATTCGGAGCCCTGTTTGGTTACGATTAACGTAAATTGAACGAATATCAAATTAATATCCGCTGAATAAATTATAACAATAAAGCCGCGGCTGTTTAAACCGCGGCTTTCGCATTCATTTTAAAAATATTCATTCGATTTTATATGTATATGATATTGTATTCCCATTAAAATTGCGGTAAAATGGGTATATTACAAAGGGAGGTTTGTTTATATGCTTATTTCAACTAAAGGACGTTACGCTCTCAGGGTGATGATTGATTTGGCGGAGCATGACAGCGGCGAATATATTCCGCTTAACGAAATAGCGCAAAGGCAGGATATTTCCGAAAAATATCTCGAAAGTATAATATCGGTATTGTCAAAGGCGGGTTATCTGAACGGGCTGAGGGGAAAAGGCGGCGGCTATAAGCTGACACGAAAACCCGGACAATATACCGTCGGAAGCATTCTGAAGCTTACCGAAGGTTCGCTTGCGCCGGTGTCCTGTATCGGGAACAAGCAAAACCGCTGCGAAAAATCGGCCGAATGCAAAACGCTTCCGATGTGGGAAAAGCTCAGCGGAATGATTGACGATTATCTTGAGGGTATTACCCTTGCCGAGCTTGCTTGCGACCCGCAGGGTCAGAACAATTATTTTATATAATGTCTACTGAATAAATCAAAAGCCAAGCCGCGATGCGGCTTTCCCGGCTTTTTGATTTATTCAAGTGAAAGGTTTTTACATTAAATTATATAAAAACCTTGCACTTGAATCCGGCATAATAAATACGCCGGATTCAGTGAGACATTAAGAAATGCTGTAAATTCATAAAAACTTCAGTTTTTATGAATTTATGCGGCATACGCCGCATGAACAAACCGTTATACAGTTTGTTCAGCAGACATTATATAAAAATCGTTTAAGCTATTGACACGTTAAAACGGTTGTGATATAATACACACAAACCAATAGGAATAGTATGTTAATAGAAACAGAGGGATAAACATGTCAGAAAATCAATACAAATTTGAAACTCAACAGCTTCATGCGGGACAGGAGCAGCCGGATCCTTCCACCGACGCGAGAGCGGTGCCCATTTATGCGACAACATCCTACGTTTTCAAGAATTCCGCGCAAGCGGCGGGGCGTTTTGCTCTTACGGAGAGCGGTAATATTTATACGCGGCTGATGAACCCCACCACCGATGTGCTGGAAAAGCGTATTGCGTCGCTTGAAGGTGGGATAGCCGCCGTAGCCGCCGCCACCGGAGCGGCGGCAATAGAATATGCCATAAGAAACATAACCAAAGCGGGTGATCATATCGTATCGGCAGAAACGATATACGGCGGCACATATAATTATTTTGCCAACACTCTTACCGAATCCGGTATAGAAACCACGTTTGTAGACGGCAGCGTTGCGGAAAACATCGCCAAAGCCATAAAATCCAACACCAAGGCTGTTTTTATCGAATCCCTGGGGAATCCCAATTCCGATATAATAGACCTTAATAAAGTATCGCGGATAGCGCATGATTGCGGTATTCCGGTTATCGTCGACAACACCTTCGCCACTCCGTATCTTTTCCGTCCCATCGAGCACGGAGCCGATATAGTCGTACATTCAGCGACCAAGTTTATCGGCGGTCACGGCACGGTAATGGGCGGTCTTATTGTTGACGGAGGCGGGTTTGATTGGACGCAAAACGACAAATTCCCGGGGCTTTCACAGCCGAATCCGTCATATCACGGCATTGTTTTTACCAAAGCCTGCGGCAAAGCGGCGTATGCGGTTAAAATCCGAACCACGCTTATGAGAGATACCGGAGCCGCCATAAGCCCGTTCAACTCGTTTCTGCTGCTGCAGGGGCTTGAAACGCTGTCCTTGCGCGTGGAGCGTCATGTTTCAAACGCGTTAAGGGTAGTGGAATACCTGAAAAATCATCCGAAAGTTGCAAAAGTCAACCATCCGTCGCTCGCTTCGGGAAATATGAAGTCGCTATATGAAAGATATTATCCCAACGGAGGTGCATCCATATTCACCTTTGAGCTGAACGGGACCGAAGAGCAGGCAAGAAAATTTACCGAATCATTAAAGCTGTTCTCCTTGCTTGCCAATGTAGCCGATGTTAAATCCCTTGTCATACATCCCGCCTCCACCACGCATTCTCAGCTGTCGCCGGAGGAGTTGCAAAGAGCCGGCATTAAACCCGTGACAGTCAGGCTTTCGGTCGGTACGGAGCATATAGACGATATTATTTCAGACCTCGAGCGGGGCTTTAACGCCATATAGCATAAGACAATCGTCAATAAACCATAAGGAGATAACAACCATGTCAAAAATATATACATCAATAGATAAGCTTATCGGCAAAACACCTTTGCTTGAGCTTAACAATTATAAAAAAGCCCATAATTTAAACGCATCGCTGGTGGCTAAGCTGGAATATTTCAATCCCGCCGGAAGCGTCAAGGACAGAATAGCCAGAGCCATGATAGACGATGCAGAGAAAAAAGGACTTCTTAGCAAGAATTCGGTTATAATAGAACCCACAAGCGGCAATACGGGTATAGGGCTTGCCTCGGTCGCCGCGGCAAGGGGTTACGGGATTATTATCACCATGCCCGAAACCATGTCGGTCGAACGCAGAAGCCTGCTTAAGGCTTACGGTGCCGAAATCGTTCTCACCGAGGGCGCAAAGGGAATGAAGGGCGCCATCGCCAAAGCGGAGGAGCTTGCCGCGGAAATACCCGGCGCTTTTATTCCCGGTCAATTTACAAACGCCGCAAACCCCGCGGTTCATCGAAACGAAACGGGACCCGAAATATGGGAAGACACCGACGGTAAAGTGGACATCTTTGTCGCCGGAGTGGGTACCGGCGGAACCATAACGGGTGTGGGCGAATACCTGAAAAAGCAAAAGCCCTCCGTTAAAATTATTGCGGTTGAACCCGCCGCTTCGCCCGTGCTTTCGACGGGTGTCTCCGGACCGCATAAAATTCAGGGCATCGGCGCCGGTTTTGTGCCCGAAATATTAAACACCGAAATTTATGACGAAGTAATAACGGTGGAAAACGAAGCGGCGTTTGCCGTCGGCAGGGAAATCGGCAGAACCGAAGGCCTGCTTGTCGGCATATCCTCGGGGGCCGCGCTGTGGGCGGCGGCACAGGCGGCGAAACGACCCGAAAACGCGGGGAAAATGATAGTGGTTCTGCTTGCGGATACCGGCGAAAGATACCTGTCGACACCCATGTTTTACGATTAAAATATCCGCATCTTCCATAAACAAGATAAAAACAGTCAAAACCTACGTTCGGCGGTAAACATATACCGATATATTGTAAACCGCCGGGAAAGAAACGGTAAAAAAATGAAAATATATGCCGATAACGCGGCGACGACAAAATTAAGCCGGGTGTCCAAAGAAGCAATGCTGCCTTATTTTGATACTATTTACGGGAATCCGTCCTCCCTTTATTCGGCGGGAC
>JAQVQF010000201.1 GCA_028701715.1 Eubacteriales bacterium
CCTATTACCGACATTATCAGAGCGATGACGACAGTCAGCGTAAGCGCTCTCAGCGCGGCTTTCCGTTTATGACGCACAAATTTTTCGCCATCCCATACATAATTAATATTATTCACTTTTTCAGCATAGGAGGTGCGATTCTCGTCGGTGGGCGTTGTGTTTTCGACGGCATACGCGTCGGTATTTTCCTGCATTGATAATCCCTCCGTACCGGTATCGTCTTTGCTTTCGCTGCAGCTTTCGCTGCAGCTTTCGCTGCAGCTTTCTCCGCCGGCGTTTAACGGATTTTCATCAATATTTTCGTTTTTATCAAGGCTTTCGTTTTTATTATCTTTATCCATCTGAGCTCATCCTTTCGTTTGTTTATAATACAATGATATGCTTATTCCTTAAAAAACACTTAAATCAAACGGGAAGGGTAAAAGAAAATTCCGTAAATTCCCCCTGCTTGGATTGGACTGTTATTTCCTCATTATGCATGTTAATATTTGTCTTGGCAATATAAAGCCCCAAACCGGTTCCGGTTTTGTCAAGCCCCCGCGAACGGTCGGATTTATAAAATCGGTCGAATACATGAGGCAGCTCCTCGGTCGGGATACCTTCCCCTGTGTTTCTCACGGAAATGCGCGCTTTTTTATTTCTTTGTTCAATGCTTACGGTCAGCTTACCGCCTTGATTAATAAATTTAACCGCGTTATCCATAAGATTGTATAACACCTGATGCACCGCGTCGGTATCGGCGTGAACGGTTATTTCATCGGGGCAGTTGAATTCCACCTCAAGGTGCTTTTCGTCTATTTTCTTTTCAAAGGTGATAAGAACCTGGCGTGCTTTTTCCGAAACGTTGAAATAGATATAGTTAAGCTTTCTTTCTCCGGATTGAATTCGTGAAATTTCGAGCAGAGAGCTTACAAGCCTTGAAAGCCTTCTTACCTCCGAGGATATTATTCCCAGGTAATAATCCTGTTTTTCCGGCGGAATTGTACCGTCCCGTATACCGTCCACAAAGCCGGAAATAACGGTCATGGGCGTCCTCAGATCGTGACTGACCGAACCCAAGAAGGAATTGCGCAGCTCCTCGTTCTTTTCAAGCACACCCGCCATATTATTAAAGGCTCCGGCAAGCTCCGCCACCTCGTCGTTTCCCGTAACGTAAACACGCTTTTTAAAATCCCCCTTGGCAAAAGCCTTGGCGGCCTCGCTCAGCTTTTTCAGCGGATCGGTTATACGCTGGAATAGTATATATACGGTGATACAGGACGCAAGCAGTATCCATATGGAAGCAACAAGTATTGTTCTTATCATCGGACCCGAAAGGGATTCGTCGCGGTTTGTCAGCGAGGATATTATTATAACGCCCGCATCGTCGCCGCCAAGCTTCATTGTTCGGAAAATATTGTAACGCTGTTCGTCAAAGGTACCGTTTATACGACTTATGGAATATGAATCGGGGTTGGCTTTTATGGTTTCGACGGTATTTAAATCAAGCATAATGTTCCCGATAGAAAAGCTGTCGTCATTGGTGACAAGCAAAACCCCGTCGTTACCGACAATATAAACGAGCGAATCGGATATTTCGGCGATGCCTTTTATATCGTTGATAAATGAATCGGATATGTCGCTCCCGTCCGAATAATGAAAATATGCTTCTGTAGCCACGGCAACGCTGTCCGCCGTTTTGGCCATCAGGTCGGATTTGGAATCCGCAGAATAACTTGCTAACATTGTCGAAATGGTCAGCACGAGGAGAGCGATGGAAAATGCCATGAGGAGGGTTATGAACGCTATATATTTCGTAAAAATGCTCTTGAACATAAAGACACCTCCGTATTTTAAAATTATACTATTTCCTGTTAAAAAAATCAACATTAAATTGCAAAATAAGCGTTAACGCAACAATTGCCGGTCGTTTAACCCGCAAACGTTTCAAATTTCAAAAAAATATTGATTTTTCGCCTGTTTCGTTATATAATAATTTATTATGTGTTTGGAGATAAAATATATTATGCCTAATGATTGCGCTTACACACTGCATAGAAAAATGTGTTTGGACAGGCTTTATTCCGGCTTGAATCCTATGCAGCGGGAAGCTGTCTGCACGGTGAGAGGACCTCTGCTTGTGCTCGCGGGCGCGGGCAGCGGAAAGACTACCGTGCTTGTAAATCGTATATATCACATTATAAATTTCGGCGATATCTGTTCGGACGAAAGGCCGCCTATAAGCGTCGAGTTAAAGACAGAAAAGATGAAAGCCGCCTTAAACGGCGGCAAAAAGGAGCTTGAGAATTGCTTAAAGAGCATGGCGGTCAACCCCGCTCTGCCGGAAAGCGTGCTTTGCATAACCTTCACCAACAAGGCGGCGGGCGAATTCAAGCAACGCCTTGAGGCCATGCTCGGCGATTCGGCGAAGGCTATCTGGGCGGGTACCTTTCATTCGATATGCGTGAGGATACTGCGGAAATACATAGGGCTTATCGGCTTTTCCAATAGCTTTACCATATACGATGCGGACGATTCTAAAAAGCTTATCACCCAGATAATGAAGGATCTGCGTGTTGACGAAAAAATACTTCCCGTTAAAGCGGTTGCAGGGGCGATATCCGGTCACAAGGAAAGCCGCGTGCTGCCGGAGGAAGCGTCGGTAAACGCGTATGACATGCGTTCCCGCCAGACGGCGGAAATATACGCGGAATATCAAAAACGCTTGAAATCCGCTTCCGCGCTCGACTTCGACGACATTATATTAAATACCCTTATTCTTTTCGAGGAAAATCCAGAAGTTCTCGATTATTACAGAAGGAAGTTTGAGTATATTCTCGTCGACGAATATCAGGATACAAACCCCTCGCAAAACGATCTTGTGGTTATGCTGGGACGCGGCAGGCGCAACGTCTGCGTGGTGGGCGACGACGACCAGTCCATCTATTCCTCCCGCGGCGCCACCGTGGACAATATACTTAACTTTGCCCGCTCCTTCCATGACGCGAAAACCATAAAGCTGGAGCAGAATTACCGCTCCACCAAAACCATCCTTACCGCGGCAAACGCCGTAATTTCCAACAATAAGGGCAGAAAGGGTAAAAACCTTTGGACTTCCGGCGCGGAGGGCGAAAAAATCACAAAACGCTGTCTTTATACTCAAAACGAGGAAGCCGATTATATATGCGGCGAAATCATGAAGCTGCACGCTTTCGGTGTTTCGCTTAAAAGCATCGCGGTGCTTTACCGCATGAACGCCGTATCCAACTCGCTTGAGACGGCGTTTGTCAAGAACCGTCTGCCCTATAAGGTTTTCGGCGGCATAAGGTTTTACGAAAGAAAAGAAATAAAGGATATCGTAGCTTATTTATCGATAATATCAAATAAAAACGACAACATAAGGCTTCGCCGTATAATAAACGTTCCGAAGCGGCAGATAGGCAATTCCACCGTGGAAGCTTTGGCGGCGGTCGCGGAACGCGATGGCATATCCATGCTCGAAGCGGCGAAAGCTTCGTCTGAATACCCGGAATTGGCACGGTCCTATCCCCGTCTTGAAAAATTTTACGCTTTGATTGCCGACCTTGCGGATTTTGCCAAGGAAAACAGCGTTTCGGCATTGATAAACGAGGTTATATCACGCACCGGCTACGAGACGG
>JAQVQF010000033.1 GCA_028701715.1 Eubacteriales bacterium
CCTCAGGTCAGCTTGCCTATAATACCACCGGCAAGTGCTTTTGTCAACCCCCTTTTTTATCTTTTTTCAGGAAAATTTTTATCGTCCAAAACCAAAGGCGCGGCGGGGTTGATTTTCAACAGATCGGCTTTGAATTTACCGCAGCTACCGTCCGCTTTTACCGCTCCTTTCTTTTTACAGATGCAAATTTCGGTGTTTTCTATAAATGTGGAATGCTCGCAGTTAATGCATAATTCTTCAACATCTATTGTACCCTTTTTTCCCACGATATAACCATCCTTTCCGATCGACCAATGCATATTCGTTTTTACATATTATATTATATCAAAACGCAAGGGTTTTTGTCAATACGGCGAACACTCCCATCAATAAACATTCAATGATTTTGTTTATCAGATACAGCCTTATACTTATTTTACCGCCTACCGCAATGGATACCTGCATATGAACGCACATGCCCGACCAACCCAGCAGCATAGCGGTTATAATATAACCCGTACCGGGTTTCATATAGCGGCAGAGCTCTATTCCGCCCGAGAATTCAAAAAATCCGCGTACCGCGCTGCGGACGAGCTCATAATCGGGGAGGAATGACTTTACGACCTCGCCGACACACATAAAAAAAATCACACAGGCGCAGATGTCCGCCATGGTTCGTGCCGAATCCTTAACCGCTTCGGAAAGAGACACCGAGCCGAGCCCGCGGAGCGGAGCAAAATGCCTTTCCTCTTCATCAAGATATGTACGCGACGCGAAGCAATACCAAATAAGCGAAACGATGAATTTACCGATAAGCAGCAGGAAGCCCGCTTTTACGCTGCCGAGAATGTTCGCGCCGGCAAAGCTTATTATAAACGAAGCGGATGCGTTGTCACTGCAGGATACAAGCACCTCCGATTGCTTTTTTGTAAGAAGATTTTTCTCATATAGCTGTCTGACAATCTTAGCTCCCACCGGGAAACCGCATAAAATGCCGCCGATTATCAAGGTTATGGGGAGGCTTTTTCCGAATACCGAGAGCACGCCGCCCATAAACATCCTTGACAGCACGAGAAAAACGAACAGCGAAGGTATTATTACTCTTATACAGAAGCTTATTCCGCTTTCAACGGATTTGCCCACCTCGGAAGGTCTGATTAAAAGATATATAAACATAAGCAGTGCCGCAAAATCGATAAGCATTCTGCACGCCTTTTTGTATTCACTCATTGACACGACCATTCCCTTCTTATTAAACGCGGTGTTCGGCGTAGGTTTTATCGGTATCGGTATCGATATCGGTATACAAGCCGTTTGACGGATAAATAACTATCCCTCAAGGCATTTATATTTTCATAAACCGAAGATTAAAACAATAAGTATTATTACGGCGGCAATAAATATGCAATAAAGGAGAGATGCCGATTGAACAAGCAGGAAAATTCCCTGTTCACGGAATTACGCGGCAACGGGCACTGTCTTATCGAGGGTGTTGACAGATTACTGCGATATAACGACAATATCATATCGATTTTAGCGGGAAAGCTTACGGTCAGTATAAACGGTAACGAGCTTACCCTTGATTGTCTGGCGGAAAACAGGATAGGCGTCAGGGGTAAAATAGTGTCTGTAACTTTCGGTGAATGCGATGTGGTATAAACTGCTAAACAAAATAACGGGATGGTATCTGATAAAAACGCCGGAGGAACAGGGCGCGCGGCTGCTCAACGCGCTAAACGAAGACAAGGTGCTTTTTTGGGGTATGAAAAGCAAGGACGGTTGGATGTATGTCAGATTCTCGGCATTTTCCTGCGCGCACGGATTGAAGGCCGCGGAGAAGGCCGGTATCGAAGCATCCTTAGAAAAAGCGATCGGGCTTCCTTTTATTATATACAAATACCGTAAACGCCACGGTCTTGTAGCCGGAACGGCGCTCGGTCTTATGCTTATTTTGATTTCCACTCTGCATGTCTGGAAAATAAATATTACGGGAAACAATGAAATTCCGGACAAGGTAATCCTCTCCGCGCTTTCCGAGGCGGGCATCGATATCGGTACATATATTCCCACGATACGGCCGAACAGCGTCAGGACATCGCTTATACTAAACCTGACCGAGCTTTCCTCGGCTTCGGTCAATATAAAGGGCAATCATATCACGGTGGAGGTGATCGAGCGTAAAAGGCCGCCCGATTTTGAGGACTATTCCGGCTTCTTCAATGTCGTCGCCTCCCGCGACGGGTATATTGTATCCGTGGAGGCGTATTCGGGAAAGCCGCTGGTAAAAAAAGGCGACGTTGTGGTTAAGGGGCAGCTGCTTATCGCGGGGCAGTATCCTTCCTACCGCGGAATCACCATCGCCACCCATGCCAGAGGCAGCGTTCAGGCGGTGATATATCAGGATTTCGTGACATCGGTGCCCCTTGATTTTCAATATAAGCTCTATACCGGCAACACCGACACCAAAATATCCTATAATATTCTCGGCAGCGACATAAATCTTTTTTTGGGCGCACCGGTTCCTTTTGTAAATTATGACGCGCAGATAAGCAAAAATGAAGTAGCTATAGGCTTTTTAAAGCTGCCCGTTGTAAAAACAACGCTTTTTACCCGTGAATATGTCAAGCAAACCATGGAAATAACGGTGGATGAGGCAAAACAAAAAGCCCTCGCGGCTTTCAATTCGTGGTGTGAAAGCGATACCGAGGGTCCCGTGTTAAAACGCAATTATGAAATTATTTATGACGAGGTCGCGAGATGCGTTACCATTACCGGAACGGCGGAGGTTTTGGTGGATATTGCGGAGGAAGTGCCCTTTGACCCGATATACGAGCCTCAGTCTCCGTAAGAAGCGCCGAGGTTTAAAAGCGATTTTATAAATATCTCAAGCCCGAGCTTAAATTCAATTATCGAAAGGTATTCATCCCGGTCATGCGCTTTTCCTCTGCCCGCACCGAGATAATTCGTACAGCCTTTTATCCGCGCTCCGAAAGCGACCGCACCCGGCATGGAACGCGCATATGTGCCGCCGCCCATGGTATAGGGCTTGCATTCGCAGTCGAGGACTTCCTCGCAGGCGGAGGTCAGAGCTTTTATTTCCCTGCTTTCCGGGGATTTGAAATAGCCTTCCCGCATAACAGAGCCTCTGTTGCTACCGACAATTGAAAATCCGCGGGATTTTACAGCCTTTTCGGCGGTATCGTAAAGCTCGTCATAAGTGCGCGAGGTGGGATAACGGATGTCAAAATCCTGATACAGCTTGCCATCCGTTAATTTCAGCACGCTTGCCACGCAGGTAAGATAGCCGAAGTTTTCATCGGAAAAATTTATTCCGAGCGTTCCGCCGAGATAATCGTTACCGGATTCCCTGAGAAATTCAAATGCGTTTTTATTGTTTTCCGGGATCATTCCCTCCGCAAGCAGCTCTTCCGTCAGAAGAGAGATTGCATTTATGCCGTTTTCGGGCATCGACGCATGAGCGGTGGTTCCGGCGGCCTTGAAGGCTTTCCCGTTTATAACCGCCGTTGCTTCGCAGGGGACCGCGTTGGTTACCGTGCCGGCGGTCACCGATTCAATGGATTTATCGATTTCCCCGAGACATATTGTCAACCTCATTATACCCTTTTCGCCTACGCATACGGGATATTTCGCGTCCGGAGTAAAGGAAAACCGCGGGGGATTACGAACTGTTTTATAATATTCAAGGTCGGTCGCGCCGACTTCCTCGTCGCAGCCCATAATAAGCCTTACCGAAAAAGGAAGCTTGATTTTATTTTCATTAAAATAACGCATGGCGTAAAGGCCCATCAGCAAAGGGCCCTTGTCATCCTCCGAACCGCGCCCGATATATAGGTCTTTATCAACAGTAAGGGTATACGGTTCATATGTCCAGCCTGTTCCCGCCGGAACCACATCGAGATGAGCGATAATGCCTATTTCGTTTTTGTTTTCGTCTTCGGCGTCGCCGAGAATAACAGAACCGCAATGATAATCGTGGTTTTCTGTTTTAAAGCCGTACCGTTTCGCTATTTCAAGCGCCTTATCCAGCGCTTTGGCGCATTCCGTGCCGTAGGGATAAATTCCCTCGGCGGCGATCGCCACGGAGGGTATTTCGATTAACGAACGCAGGTCATTTTCAAACTGCGTTTGTATGTCGCCGTCGTTGACAAATTCCTTAATATTCATTAAAACGATTCCTTTCCGTTGCGTGGCATTACCGTGTTCGTTAATAAGTCCGATTCCGCGGATTTTAATAAAGCTTATATTCCATGCGTCTGGACATTGTCGTAAAACCGTAGCTGCGGTAGAATTCCTCGGCGGAGCCGTCGAATTTCCAGACGTTCAGCTCAAGGCTCGCACAGCTTGTTTTCTTTGCGAAATCCTTTGCTTCGTCCATGAGCATTCGGCCTACGCCGCGTCCTCTCGATTCTTCGGAAACGCAAAGGTCGTCCACATAGAGCACTTTTTTGTCAAGCATTATGTTATGGTCTTTATATTCTTTCAATAATGTACAGACATATCCGAGGAAGGTTTCACCGTCGTATGCGACAAATATTCCCTCTTCCGGATTTACAAGCTTTATCTTAAGCTGTTCGGCTGTATATTTTGTGCCGTTATCCCTAAAAACATCCGGACGTCCGCCGTGATGTAACGCGCGTATATAATCGAGAAGTCCGAGAAGAGAAGGTATATCCTTTTCCTCCGCTCTTCTTATTTTGATTGCCATCGAATTCACCTCATTTAACACTATACCACTATAAATTTATAATGTCAATTAAAAGAACAAATAAAATTCCGTTCCGTTTTTCGAGTTGAATTGTTAATTTGTCATAATCCATATATCACAATCATAAACATTTTATGAAACATAGTATCGGAGGTAAAATTATGCCTGATTATTCCATCTATAAAGATATTGCCGAAAGGACCGACGGCGATATCTATATCGGAGTTGTGGGGCCCGTCAGGACGGGCAAGTCCACTCTAATAAAGAGGTTCATATCAGACCTGGCTCTGCCCAATATCAAAAGCGAGCATATACGCGAGCGTGCGCGCGATGAAATGCCCCAATCCGCGTCAGGCAGAACGGTGATGACCACCGAGCCGAAATTCGTGCCTGAGGAAGCCGTCACCATTAATATCGACGAAAATTCTTCCTTCAACCTTAAAATGATAGACTGCGTCGGCTATATCGTTCCCGACGCTATCGGTCATATAGAGGAAGGCGTCCCCCGTATGGTTATGACGCCCTGGTCTTCTCAGGCCATGCCTTTCGAACAGGCGGCCGAAACGGGCACGCGTAAGGTCATAAACGAGCATTCCACAATCGGTCTTTTGGTCACCACGGACGGCAGTATCGGTGAGATACCGAGGAAAAATTACCTTGAAGCCGAAAAGCGCGTCGCCAACGAGTTAAAAGCCATCCACAAGCCCTTTATAATCATTCTCAATACCACGGCTCCCGCCTCGCAGGAGGCGGTAGCTCTCGCCGCTTCGCTTTCCGAAGAATACGGGGTTTCGGCTATCCCCGTAAACTGCCTTGAAATGACGGAATCCGACATTAAGGATATTCTCAGAACGGTTCTTTATGAATTCCCGGTAAGAGAGGTTAAATTTACCTTTCCGGGCTGGTTCGAATCGCTTGAGGATGAGCATCCCGTCAAGCAGCGCGTAATGTCGGCAATGTACGGCTTTGCGGGCAGAGTAAGCAAGGTCGGCGAAATAAAGAAAGCCGCGGAGGTGTTGAAGCTGCCCGAGGACGGGATATCGGGCTCGATAGCTTCCGTGGAGCTTGGAAACGGCAGCGCGGAAATCGCCATGTTTATCCCCGATAAGCTGTTTTATCAGATACTCGGCGAAAAGAGCGGCTTTGAAATAAGCAACGAAAAGGATCTCTTCGGCATACTCACGCATCTTGCCGTTGTGCAAAAGGAATACGGTAAGGTTTCCGAAGCGATCAGAGAGGTCAGGGAAACCGGCTACGGCATAGTATCGCCTTCAATGGAGGATTTAAAGCTCGAAGAACCGGTTATAGTCAAGCAGGCCGGCGGCTACGGGGTCAAGCTCAAGGCATCCGCGCCCTCAATACATATGATACGCGCCAATATCGAGACGGAGGTTTCTCCGATAGTGGGCACCGAAAGGCAGTCGGAGGAGCTGGTAAGGTTTATGCTCAAGGAATTTGAGGAGGATCCGAAAAAAATATGGGATTCGAATATGTTCGGCAAATCGCTCCATGAGCTGGTAAATGAAGGGCTAAACACAAAGCTCACCCATATGCCGGACGATGCCCGCACCAAGCTTGCGGAAACTCTCCAAAAAATAATCAACGACGGAAGCGGCGGTTTAATCTGTATACTGCTGTAAGGTGATGCGATGTTTTGCTCCTTTTGTTCCCTGCGTGACAAAGAAGTCGTAAATATCAGGGACGGAAAGATACTCGGCTGTGTCATAGATATAGAATTCGACGTACCCACCGGCAAGATATGCCGGATTGTGCTTCCGCCGCCCGGCAGATTTACTTTTTTCTCTTCTCCCAAAAACAATATATACATCCCGTGGGACCATATAGAAAAAATCGGCGACGACACGATACTCGTCCGCTGCGCGGAGATAATATGCCCCAAAAAATGCAAATAGCATAAAGCACCGAAGCACGCCCGGAATATTGTTCCGGGCGTGTTCTGTTAACATATCAACAGCTGCAGATAAACGGGCAACAACGCGGGGACGATACTGCCCGCCGTTTCCGTTACTCGTTTTCCGTCACCCTCCGCTACCGCGATACCGTGTTATAATAACACAAACCGTAAAATTATATTAATACATAATAAAAATTAATCCGCCGTTATTGACTTGTATGATATATGGCGTTATAATAATGTAACGTATAATAAATACGAAAAGAGGTCATATAAATGAGAGTCTACAACAGCATGAACGAGCTCGTGGGAAACACCCCGATGGTCAGGCTGAATCAGTTCCCCGTCAAGGAAGGTATAAACCTCTACGCGAAGCTTGAGCTTTACAATCCGGGCGGAAGCGTAAAGGACAGGCTGGGAGTTTATTTTATTGAAGACGCCGAAAAGTCGGGCAAGCTGCACAAGGGCGACACAATTATCGAAGCCACGGCGGGCAATACGGGACTGGGCATAGCTTTCGCTGCGATAAATAAGGGCTACCGCGTGATTTTCGTCGTGCCCACCAAATTTTCCGAGGAAAAGTTAGCACTCATGCGCGCTTTCGGCGCCGAGGTGGTACAGACGCCGCGCGCGCTCGGCATGGCCGGAGCGGAGGCGAAAACCGAGGAGCTGCTCAAGGAAATCCCCAATTCCATGTCTTTTTATCAGTTCCGCAATCAGGCAAACCCCATGGCTCATTACCTTTCGACGGGTCCCGAAATATACGAGGACATGGACGGCAAAATAGACTATTTTATCGCAGGAGCGGGCACGGGCGGCACCTATACGGGCGTCATGCGTTATTTTAAAGAAAAGAATCCCAATATAAAGGGCGTGCTCGCAGATCCGGTGGGCTCGATTATAGGCGGCGGCACCGAGCACGCGGATTATAATATCGAAGGCATAGGAAACGATTTCATACCGGACACCATGGACGTTTCGTTAATCGACATCGCCATTAAGGTGACCGACGACGAGGCGTATTCGATGGCGAGGGAGATAGCGAAGCGCGAGGGTATCATCGCCGGAACATCCTCGGGCGCTGACCTTGTCGCGGCGCTCAAGCTTGCGGAAACGATAGACAAAGGCAACATCGTCATCCTCTTCCCGGACAGAGGCGACAGATACATATCCAAGCATATTTACGGATAGACAAAAGTTATAATAAAATACAATCGTCATACAAAAAGCATCCGCGGAAATACGGGTGCTTTAAATTTATAATATTTTATTATATTTATGTAAATACTTGACAAAATTTCATTCAAGAGTTACAATAAAATGACTTATTATTATGATAAAAATAATAGGAAAATTAGTAATGGGGGATTATTATGAACCAGAACCAGGGCAACAATACATATCAGGGCAACAATGCGAATCAGTACAACACTCCTCAGGGTAACCCGAATCAACCATATTATCCTCAGCAACCGCAGTTTATATCCAACAAATCCCGTCTCGCCGCGGCGCTCTTATGTTATTTTCTCGGCGTTTTGGGGGTTCACAGATTTTATGTCGGAAAAATCGGCACGGGGATTATCTGGCTTTTCACACTCGGCTGTTTCGGCATCGGCTGTCTGATTGATTTAATAATGATATTATGCGGCTCTTTCAAGGATTCCAACGGAGCCGTGATAAAGGTCTGGCTTAACGAATAGCACTCATCCGCGAATACAAACGCAAAAGCACGACGCCTTCGGTTGTTTTGATAAACCGAAGGCGTTTTAATTTGCCGTTGCTTTATTTACTTTTTTATTCTGATGATTATAAACCCCAAAGACATAAGGACCACCAGCGCCGCAAGGATATAGATATACTTCATATCGGAGGGTGTCTCAACCTCGAAGGGCGAGCTTTCGCCCGAATCGGACGACGTGGAGCTTGTGCTTGCGCTTTCGTCATTTGCGGTGAATTCCACGCTGATATTTATATTTTCGGTAATGTTTTCAATAACAAGCACGCCGCCGGAATATTCTGCAAGCTTTCCGTTGACATGAACCGATTTGACGGAATATCCGTCCTTCGGGGATAAATATACCGTAACGCTTTCGCCTTCCGCCGCGGCTGTTACATCGCCCGCCGTATAGGCGTTTCCGCCCTCGCCGCAGGAGATGCTGACGGAGAATACGGGTATTTCCTCAAATATGATGGTCACGGTAAGATTTTCAGTTATATTTTCAAGTATGTAGGAGGTATTTATGCTTTTTTCCGTTCCGTTGACCTTTACGGATTTAATTCGGTGCCCCGAATAAGCGGTTACGTTGAAGGAATAATTGCCGCCCTCGGCGACGGTCGCGTTACCGGGAGGCGAAACGCCGCCCTCTCCTCGGATATCAAACGTAATATCGTAATAATTTGTTATTTCCTTCCATACCGCGGTAAGCACGGTTTGTGATTCGCCGCTTGATGAAATGTCAAGAATATCGCCGGGATAATACGCTCCGCCCGTTGTGTTTTCCCAATATAAAAACTCATAGCCTTCTCTTAAAAAAGAATTGACGGCAACTTTGAAGGAGGTTTTTTCATACATTTCAAATTCGGCCGGGCCTTTCCCGCTTACATTGCCTTCGCCGCCTTTATATACCACCGTATGTGTCAGTATCGATTCCCCGTTTTTCTGCCATACGGCGGTGAGCACGGGATTCGCCTTGTTTACGGTATAGTTTGCTCCCGCCTGAATCAATATGCCGTCGCTGTCCACCCAACCGGCGAAATCATAGCCGTCCTTGGTATAAGGGCAGCTTGCAAGCTTGACTGCTTTGCCGCAGGTCACGGAATAAGGCGTAATATCCGTGCCTTCCGCGTATTCGTCGCCCTTGTCATATGAAATATAGCCGGTTATCACAAGCTTTATCGGATCGGGGCGTTTCCACACCGCGGCGATTTCCATGTCGCCGGTTACGTTTTCATAAATGTCACCCGGTATATGTTTTTCTGTAACGGTATTGCCGTCTTCATCCTTATACGAGTACTTCCAGTAAACAAACACATAATCGGCGAATTTTATTGTGTTTTCCGGGAATATAAAGCTCCCGCCCTCCTCCACCGTTACAGATTCGGGTATCGTACCTGTAAAGAGATGGTCGGATTCGGTGCCGGTAAGAGGGTTTATAAAGCTATACCCTCTGGTGAATTTCACCGTATAGCCTTCGAATTCCTCCGAGGAATCCTCCGCGGCGCACACGGAAACCGCCGCGAAGGTAAACAGCGCGGCAAGCACGGTTATGAATACAAGGAATTTACGCATACAATTCTCCATTCAATACAGCAAGCTATATTTTACCACGGCAAGAATTCTTTGTAAAGGGGTATTAGTTAAACTTTGTTGACAAAATAATGTTGATATGGTAAACTTTATGGAGTAATATTATACAAGGAGGCGTCGCATGGAAAGGTTTATTGTTTTTGACGGCAACAGCATATTAAACCGCGCTTTTTACGGGGTGCGTCCGCTTAACACCAAGGACGGCTTCCCCACAAACGCTCTTTTCGGTTTCGTCAATATCCTGCGGAAGAATTTAAACGAATCTTCCGAAGGCCCGGCTTTCACTCATGCCGCTGTCGCTTACGACATGCACGCCAAAACCTTCAGACACAAGGCATGCGACACATATAAGGCAACCCGCAAGGGGATGCCCGACGATCTGGGCAAACAGCTTCCGGTATCCAAGGAAATAGCCTCCGCTCTCGGCCTTTCGGTATTGGAATGCGAAGGCTACGAGGCTGACGATATAATCGGCACGATAAGCCGCCTGGCGGACGAAAACGGCATGGAATGCGTTATAGTCACCGGTGACCGCGACAGCTATCAGCTGGTGAGCGACAATGTCACCGTAAGGCTTGCCGCGACCAACGAAACCAAAATAATAAATACAACCGCCATACGGGAGCTTTATAACCTGTCTCCCCGCCAGCTTATCGATCTGAAGGCTATTATGGGCGATTCCTCCGATAATATAAAGGGCGTTGCCGGAATCGGCGAAAAGGGCGCATTGACGCTCATTCAGGCTTACGGCAGTCTCGACGGAGTATATGAGCACCTCGATGAAGTGAAACCCGCTTTAATCGCAAAGCTCGTGCCGGGTAAGGACGACGCTTACCGTTCGCGCTTCCTTGCGGAAATCGTAAAAAGCGTGCCGATTTCCGATAAGCTTTCCGAATATGCCTTGAAAAGCCGCGACGACGCCAAGCTGTGCGAGCTGTTCACGGGGCTTGAATTCAACAGCCTGATCAACAGCTTTAACCTTGAAAAGCCTAAGGAAGCGGCAAAAAAATACGATATTAAAGCCGTCATTCCGAATGAATTGCTGTCTCTTACGGCATCTCAGCTTTACGCCTCAATAGAAGGCGACAATATGGAAATATTTGACGGAGTAAGCCTTTACGGCTGTTTGTTAAACGAGGAATCCGCAAAGCTGTTCCAAACCGGAAGGAAAATAACCCTCTGGTCGGTCAAGGACACGGCACGGCTTATATATGATAAAGGGTATAATTTTGATTGCGAATGCGAAGACCTTTCGCTTATGGCGTACCTTGTAACACAAACCGAAAGCGGGCTTACGCCCGAAAAAGCGGCGCTTACCTACCTCGGAATAAGCGCTTACTCATCGTTTTGTACGGTACTCCCGGACCTTCAAAAATCGCTTGAAAGGCTGCTTGCCGATACTGGCGGCGTTTCGCTTTACAGGGATATCGAGCTTCCCCTCGCCGTGCTGCTCGCCCGTATGGAGCACGAGGGCTTTCTGGTGGATTCACAGGGACTTGCGGAATACGGTAAAGCCCTTGAAACGGAGATGAAGCAGGCAGAACAAACCATTTATTTTCATGCGGGGCATGAATTCAATATCAACTCGCCCAAGCAGCTCGGTACGGTGCTGTTCGAGGAGCTGCGTCTGCCGCATTACCGCAAGACCAAAAGCGGCTATTCCACCGACGTGGACGTGCTTGAAAAGCTCGCGCCGTTTAACCCCATAATCGACCTTATACTTTTCTACCGTAAAACTGCAAAGTTGAAATCCACCTATTGCGACGGGCTGCTCGCCGCGATTTCCCCCTCGGACGGCAGGGTTCATACCACCTTCAGGCAGACGCTCACCAAAACGGGCAGGCTTTCCTCAACCGAACCCAACCTGCAGAATATCCCGGTACGCACGGAGGAAGGGCGCGAGCTGCGTAAATTTTTTATCGCCAAGGAAGGCTATGTGCTTATCGACGCGGACTATTCGCAGATAGAGCTGCGTATTTTATCTCATATATCCGGGGACGAAGCCATGATGTCCGCCTTCAGAAACGGTAAGGATATTCACACCTCCACCGCCGCGAAGGTTTTCGGCGTGCCCGAAAGCAGCGTCACCTCGGAAATGCGCAAGCGCGCCAAGGCGGTAAATTTCGGCATCGTTTACGGAATAGGCGATTATTCGCTCAGTCAGGATATAGGCATAACAAAGAAGCAGGCGGCGGAATATATCGCAAGCTATCTCAATACCTACCCGAACATAAAGAGCTACCTTGAAAACGTCAAGCGCGAAGCAAAGGAAAACGGCTATGTCACAACCCTTTACGGGAGAAGAAGATATATACCCGAGCTGCGTTCCTCAAAGAAATCCGTTGTCGCTTTCGGCGAACGCGTGGCGATGAACACACCGATACAGGGCACCGCCGCCGATATTATAAAAAAGGCTATGACGGATGCCGACACGGCGCTTAAGGAAGACAGGCTCGACGCGAAAATAATTCTTCAGATACACGACGCGCTGATAATCGAAGCTTCAGAAAAAGATATGGAAAAGGTTAAGGCAATACTCATTTACGCCATGGAAAACGCCTGCCGTCTTAACGTGCCGCTGACGGTTGACGCCGGTGTGGGGAAAACCTGGTATAACGCAAAAAGCGTTTAGCCTATAACGCTTTAACTAATTGATAACAATAATATTAACGCTTTTAACTGAAAGGATACAGAACCGAAAATGATAAATCTTCACGGAAGAAAAGCGAAAATGCTGCTTGTCTACCCCGACTATACCGACAGGGATATTAAAGGCAAGGTTTCTGGCGGCAATTATTCCGAAGGGCTCGCGTCGATATCCGCTGTTTTAAAGGAAGGCGGTCATGATTGCAAGCTGCTTCATCTTCTGTACCTCCATAATGAGAAGGAATTTAAGGACAAGCTAACGGCTCTCGGGAAATTCGACGTCATAGGCTTTTCGATAAGAACGACGGCATTCCCCGATTCGCGGCAGTATATGATATGGACAAAGGAGGTTTACCCCGATGTTTTTATTATTTGCGGCAGCTATCATGTCACGCTGGTGCCGGAGGAGGTTCTCGTCCTGCCGGAGGTGGATTGCGTCTGTATAGGCGACGGCGAATACGCGGAGCTTGAGCTGCTCGACAAAATGACCGCCGGAGAGGATTATACCGATGTCGAATCGTTATGGTTCAAGGACGAAAACGGCGCTTTTATTAAAAATCCCATCCGCCCGCTTTTTGCCGATCTCGACCGTATACCCATCCCCGACTTTGATTTGTTCGACTATAAAAATCTTGAATCCGTAAAGGTAAATACCGCGATAGTGGTCGTAAGCCGTGGCTGCTTTTATAACTGCACCTACTGCGGAAACGGCAATTTCCGCAAGGTTTATCCCAACAAAAAGATATACGCGCGCTTCCGATCGCCGGAAAACGCCATATTATATCTGAAAACCCTCCTTTCCAAATACCCCAACATTCAGTATATTAACTTCCGCGACGCCATTTTCAATATGTTCCCGGACTGGTTCGACAAATTTATTGACCTCTATAAGGAGGAAATACATCTCCCCTGCACGGGCAACATAAGGTTTGATATATTAAAGGAAGAAACCGTCAAGAAGATGAAGGAAGCGGGCTTTTACACCATCGATATGGGTCTTGAGTCGGGCGACCAGGAAATGAGATTCAAATATCTGAAGCGTTTCCCAACGGACGAGATGATCGTCAACTGCTCCAACTGGTTTCACAAATACGGTATAGCGCAGCTTACCTATAACATAATAGGTCTTCCCTTTGAGGATATCCACAAAGCGTTAAAAACGATAAAGCTGAACGCCAAAATAAAGTCCGACCGCGTCGTGCCCAATATTTTTTATCCTTATCCGGGAACCAAGCTTTACGATTTATCCAAGGAAGCGGGCTTTTTACCCGACGGAGCCGATCCCGACAGAAGGGTTCCGCTCGTTCAGCCTCAGTTCCCCGAAAAAGAGGTGCTGTTTATAGAAGCATATTTTATGCATTTTGTAAAGCGTTACAAGCTTGCGTACAGACTGCCCGGCAGGATAGGCAAGCTATACGAAAAATGGCTCGACAGCCGCGTCACGGGCAAATGGGTGCCGCACTCCTTCCTTGTATGGCTGCACGATGTATACTCCCTCATCAGAAACAAGCTTAAGGATTTTCTTGTGAACCATATGCCTAAGATATATCTGTGTTTAAGAAAGCTTAAGCACCGTAAAAAAGCTCAAAAAGCAAAGGAAGCATAAAGCGCAATGGGAAAGCTGTATGTAGTGCCGACTCCTATAGGCAATATGTCCGACACATCCGAAAGGATGAGAAAAACCCTTGAGGAAGTAACTTTTATCGCCTGCGAGGATACAAGGGTGGGCGGCAAGCTGCTTAATTTGCTCGGTATAAAAAAGCCTATGATTCCCTATCACGAGCATAACAAAAAGCAATGCGGCGGGGAAATAATAAAACGCATTGCAAAAGGCGCCGACTGCGCTCTTATCACCGACGCCGGCACTCCCGCAATTTCCGACCCGGGCGAGGATTTGGTGCGTCTTTGTCATGAAAACGACATAACGGTTATCCCGATAGCCGGTCCCTGCGCGGCGGTTGTCGCAATTTCCGCTTCGGGGATACCATGCAAGAAATTTTGCTT
>JAQVQF010000034.1 GCA_028701715.1 Eubacteriales bacterium
TTTGTTTTAAACTGCGCTGTATAACTTTTTCTTTCCATGATCGTTTACCTGCCTTTTTTGTTATTTGTATTATACCAGATTCACGATCTTTTGAAAAATTTTTGTCGAAATTTCTTAGACCATTATAGTATCGTTTTACTCATAGATTTCGACGCTGATAAGCGTATCGTCTTTTAAAAGGCGGCTTTGAATTTCCCGGAACAGGTCGGTCATACTGATAAAGCCGTACTCGTCTGTGGGTATTGCCATATAAACGGTTTTTTGCCTGTTATGCGGATTGTTGTTTTCATCGCGGGTTAAATACTTATAGATTACTTTTTCCATATCGTCTCTTCTTTCTTTTACATACCTGCGTTGTTTGTAAACCACAGATAAAACTTGATTGTCGGGATCTTAAACACACGGTTTCCGTGAAGATCCTTTTGCCAGGCTATCCCGAATGGGCACTGGCCTTTGAATATCATTTCCCGCAGCCCCGCTTCGTTCGCGCCGATGAACCTTGCGGCTACCTTAATGGGTATGTACTGCGGATGTTCCTCGCACAGGCGAGAAAGCTCGTCAAGACGTGTTTTAATAATTACCGGTAGATCCATTTTAATCTCCTTTTCTACTTCACTGTCCGTTTTATGACACAGTGTTTGTGTTATTATGTACTTACTCGCTCCCTAAAAGCTCGTCGACAGAGCAGCCGAGAATTTTTGCCAGCCTCCGTAGTACCTCAGCTCGGGGAAAGCTTTCGCCTGTTTCCCACATGGAAACCGTTGAACGCTGTACACTGACTAAGTCTGCAAGTTGCTGTTGTGTCAGGTTTTTTGACTCTCTTAATGATTTGATTTTCAATTTCTCACCTTCTTGCCAATATTCTTGACATTATGATAGCACACGTTTCGTCGAATGTCAATATATTTGGCTTATATTTTTTAAAAAATACTTGACTGCCAATTAAATTGACATTATAATAAAACAAAGAGGTGATTGTATGTTTGGCGAAATATTAAAATCATTAAGAATTGAAAATAAGGTTAATCAAAAAAAATTAGCTGATTATTTAGGCGTTTCACGTTCTACTGTTTCTATGTGGGAAATTAATCTAAGCGAACCTGATATGTTTATGATCACAAAAATCGCTGAATACTTTAATACAACAACAGATTTTCTTCTCGGTAATATAAAAGAAAAGCCCTCCGATGAGAAGGCGGTTTTGCCATCCGATGATGACATTAAGTTTGCTTTATTCAATGGAGATAAAGAAATATCCGACGAAATGTACGAAGAAGTTAAGCGTTTTGCTCAATTCATTAAAGATAAAAAGAATTCGGATAAGAAATAAGAGATAAATTATATAATAATGAAAATAACAAGGATTTATGAGATAGCAGAAGAAAATAACATAGAAATCATTTATGCTTCTCTGCCTTTGACAAAATGTATGTCAATGCAACAAGGTAAAGACAATTATTATATTGGCATCGATCCGACATATATATCTTCATCCGCGGATGAGCTCGTAAAGCTGGCTCACGATGTCGGTCATTGCGTTACCGGAAGTTTCTATAATCAATACTCGCCGCTGGATCTCCGCGGCAAGCATGAGTATAACGCGGACAAATGGGCAATAAAAAAGCTCGTTCCTTTGAACGAGTTAATACAAATTATGAGGCATGGTTGCGAAGCCGTTTGGGAATTAGCCGAGCATTTTAATGTAACCGATGATTTCATTCATAAAGCGCTCATTCTTTATGAGAACGATTTATTAAATGATCACAGTAATAGCAAGGAAGGGATATAAAATGCCGCGGCCGCAAAAAAACCGCCGAACAGAACCAACGGTTTGTGGGAAGTAAAACGTTCATATTTCAAATTAACCGGTGATAAGAAGCGTAAATCATTTTACAGCTCCTTAAGCTATAACGATGCCGTCGAAAAAGCGAATGAATATGAATCCATGCTGCGAGCTCATCAGCTCGTAGGCAACACGCTTGTAAGCAGGGAGGCAACATTCGAGGAATGGGCGGAAAAATGGCTTGAGCTATATAAAGAGGGTAAAGTAAAAGAAAGCACCTATTTGGAAACATACGAAAGAACGGTTAACAGTTATCTTATACCGCATTTCGGAGGCAGGCGGCTTGACGCAATAATGCAAGCCGACGTTGAATCGCTGGTTAAAAAATTCTGTGATGTCTATTCGGAAACCGTAATGCATAAAATGCGGTTGTGTTTAAACGGTATATTTGATACGGCCATCGATAATGACCTTTGCCGCAAAAATCCGGCGAAAAAGGTGTCTTTTATAAGTAATGTTGATAAAAAGCCCAAGCGCACTTATTCGCAAGCCGAAGCGAATCTAATTTATCAATTTTGCGATAAGCATCCCACCGGAATATATATCAGAATTCTTTTGGAGCTGGGGCTGCGCTGTTCCGAACTCTGCGGCTTGAAGTGGGGCGACTTTGATTTTAAGGACAAAACCGTGATTATCCGCCGGACCACTACCCGGGTAAACAACAAGGTGATGACCGAGGAAAAGACAAAAAGCAGGAAGAACAGAACCCTTCCTTTAAGCTCCGAGCTGATAAAAATGCTTAAGCCCTTAAAGACGAACGACGATGACTTTATCTTGTCTTCTTCCAAAATTAAAGGAAAAGCGATAACGCCTTTGAAATTTACCGATTGCCGGTATAAAACCTTTTTTAAGGATCTGAAGCATTTTCTTGAGGACGATTATAAAAAAAGGCTGCAAACCGACAGCAAAGCAAAGCCCGTTCTAATTATGAAATTAACCCCGCACGAGCTCCGGCACACCTGCGGAACGTTATTATATGCCCGGACAAAAGATATATATGCCGTGTCAAAATACCTCGGTCATTCATCGATAGAAATAACCGCAAAACTGTATGTCCACGATTCGGCGGAGCTGCTGCGGCTGAATTTGGGCATAAATTAATGGCTTTTAGTACGACACTTTTACGACATAAAGATAGGTTTATTTAGTATGATATAGAACATTTGTGCTTTTTTAATCTGATTTATTTAACTGTAAATGCGAAAAGAAATCCCTGAAAGTGCTTATAAATCAAGCATTTTCAAGGATTTCTTCATTTGGTGGGGGAAGGTGGATTCGGACCACCGAAGTCAGTGACAACAGATTTACAGTCTGCCCCCTTTGGCCGCTCGGGAATTCCCCCATCCGGTGGTGTTAATACTGCTGGAGCTGGTGAAGGGAGTCGAACCCCCAACCTGCTGATTACAAATCAGCTGCTCTGCCATTGAGCCACACCAGCGCGCCGGCTTTTGACAGCGTCATGTATTGTAACACACCTTTTATATATTGTCAACACCTTTTTTTACTTTTTTTACGGCAACCGGGTATCTTCTAATACTATAAAAATATACCTATTTATATATAATATTATTATAATTCGAACGATTCAAATGTGGGTTGCTTTTCTTCCAGCCAATATGCGGAACCGTCCGATTCGCGTCCCAAAAACCATTTGTCATAAAGATCCCGCCTGAGCATAGCCCAGTCGTTAAACACATGCCAGCTGTTGATTACTTTATTTACTTCTTTTTCCGTATATATTTTACCTTTTTCGAATTTTGAAGCAATATAAAATAATGACAGGAGCTTATATTTACGCTTTGCCGGATAATTTTTCAATCTGCCTTCATCATCAAGAAACGATTCCAATTCATGCTTAATATATGCGTTATCCATTTAATGCCTCCATGCGAATTTCAGTTTGTTTTTTTACCAAATTAAAATCGGTTACGGTAAGCACCGCGAAGGAAGCCAATTCATCAAAAGCGGTGTTGTGCCTTTCATAAACGGCTGCTATATCGAATCCGTCATTATATGCTACCCTTGCCCATTCGGTGTTGTCCTCAAAAATCACAATGTCCTTGATGTCAAAGCCCGTCGCTTCCGCCACCTTTTTATAAAAGCCCTCCGTTTTCCTGACGCCGAAATCCCTGCAGCAGAAGCTTTTTTCCACATATTTGTCGTAGCCCAATCTTTCAATGCAGCCGCCGCAGACTTTAAGGTCGGTGGCTGTGGCTATATAGCATTTTTTACCCGTGTCATGACAGTGTTTTACAAATTCCAAGCTTCCGGGTATCGGTTGAATGACATCCTTGTAAATATCCTTCATATATTCGTAAAAATGAGCCAAATCGGGTTTTGATCTGCCGTATATATCCCAAAATTCTATCGAATCGGCGAGCGTGCCGTCAAAATCAAAAATAAAACACTTTTTTTCTTTAAAAATATCCATTATCTTTTCCTTGAAAATTTATATATGCGCGAATCCACGGTTCCCATGAAAGCCCTTGCCGCTTTTAACCGCTTGGTCCCGGGAGTGAACGCAACGGTGACGGCTATGACTTCTCTAACCCCGGCTTTCCTTAAAGCCGCTTCACAGGCTTTTACGGTGGCTCCGGTGGTGTAAACATCGTCGAAGAGCAGAACACGCCCGCACCCCGCCAGCTTTTCTCTGTCGGCTTCAAACATTCCCATGACATTTTTACGTCTTTGGGTGGCCGAAAGCAGCTTTTGCTCGCGCATTTTTCTTTTCCGCGACAACGCGTCGACTGCTCTTATGCCGAACTTGGACGCCAACGCCGCGGATATCTCCCTTGCCTGGTCAAAACCGTATTTTTTAATGTTCTTTTTCGTCCTCGGAGGATATACGATGCAATCGAATTTTTTTCCGTCCTTTTGCGCCCGATAAATCAATTCCGCGATAAAATCTGCGTTGTTTCTGTCAAGTTTATGCTTTATGGAAGATATAACGGCTTTGGATGTCGGGGTATAATAATAAAACAAAAATCTGCCGCTTTTAACGAAATCGCCTTTTCCGCAGCCGCATTCCCTTCTGCTCCTTTTACATACGGGGCATTTGTCATTAAAAAGAGCGCAGAAATCCCCGACACAATCCTTGCACACAGGCACGCCGAGCAGGGTTACATCACCGCAGACAAGGCATTTTTCGGGTATTATGAGTTTTCCCAAAGTCAATGCCATATATATCACCATATACAGTTTACTTTATAAACGGCCTTTTGTCAACGGGTATATTTTCCATATTTTTGAGTATCATAACGTTGAAAACGAACAAAAACGGAGGATTTTCGCAATAAGATGGAAGTAAACCTGACACAGCTTCTCCGCACTTCGTTCGGCGCTATCAAAAAATTCAACCGAAAAGCGAACGACAGCGCGGAGCACATTACGGTTTCGGAAAATTATTATATAATACACAAGGCTTATCACGACGCCGACAAAGCTTTTCTTAAAAAAAGCCCGTTATATATTATATGCCGGAGATATCTCGCAAGACACGGTTTTGTGCTTTCGAGAGAAAGCTTTTTTAATTATTTCGGTCAGATTGATTTTTCCGTAAGCGATGTATACGCGCTCGGGACGATTCTTTCATGCTGCCTTATAATATCGGCTGCCGAGGAAATCGACTCTCTTTCTGAAAACCGCAGATGCAATTCCTCAAAGCTGATATCTTCCGTGCTATCGCTGCGTAAAATCACGGACATAAAAAGCGACGAATGCTTCAAGAAGCTGTGCGGAACGGAGTCGCTGCTTGAATCAAAGCTTGAGCTGTACGGTAAAATGGACCATGCCACAAAGGACCTGTGCCGCGGAGCGCTGATGAAATACGCAGAAAAAAACGGTATGAAGGATGCCGACGCGCTGAAGGATCTCACAAAGAGGGGATTGTCTGTCTATGATGTGATTGAAAAACGAAAAAGCCGTGCGTTTCCTTTTTTTATGTTTTATTCATTCTTGTTTCTTATATTCGCATTTTTATTGTTTGTTTATTTCGGTATTATGGCGGTTTTCACGCTCCTGCCGCTGTATATCGCCTGCGGCGAATTAACCGATAAGGTCTTTTCCCATATATACAAGCCCGTGCCTCCCCTGCGGCTGGGGCTGACGGAAATACCCGACAACGCGGTTACGCTCACAGTCATCACAACCCTTCTTTTCGGTAACGGAAAGGACAACAAGCCTTTTGACAATCTTGAGGAATTCTACCTTAAAAACAGAAAAAAGAATATATATTTCGGCGTTCTCGCTGACCTGCCCGATTCAAAAGAACAAGTACTGCCCGAGGATGCCGTGGTTATCGAATACGCGACGGAGCGGATAAACGCGCTAAATAAAACCTACGGCAATGTTTTTTCGTTCTTTTTACGCCCGCGTATAAAAAACGAAAAGGATAATATTTGGAGCGGCAGAGAGAGAAAAAGAGGAGCCGTATGCGATCTTGTAAAGGCCGTTAAAGCAGGAGAAAATCCGTTTGCCGTCACCGTAAACGACTCTTATCTCACCACGGTAAAATATGTGCTCACCCTCGACGGCGATACCACGCTGCCCCTTGGCGGAGTCGCCGATCTCGTCAATATCATGCTCCATCCGCGTTCCCGTCCTGCGGTCGCCGACGGCAGAGTTACCGAAGGATACGGAATTCTTCAGCCTAAAATGAAAACCGGGCTGAAGCCCAGCTATTCGACCTACTATTCCCTTCTCCGCTCGGACGAGGGCGGTTCCTACGAGAGAGCGACTTTCGACAGATATCAGACGGTGCTGAAAAGCGGCATATTCTGCGGCAAGGGCATGTTCGATGTCGATTTGTTTTACAATCTTGTCATCCCCGCTTTTCCGGAAGGGAAAATTCTGTCGCACGATATACCGGAAGGCTGCATACTCAGATGTATGTATGTCCCGGACACGGTTTTTACCGATTCCGGTCCGCGAAGCCCTGTATCATACTTTACCAGATTACACCGCTGGATACGCGGCGACGTACAAAACTGTGTGTTTTTTCGTTCAAAAATATTAGGCGGCGACGGTAAATACAAGCTTGCGGAAAATCTAATCCGTCATCTCACCCCGCTTTTTTCGGCGGCGGGTATGGTCGTATCCTCCTTCATGCCGGGTATGACACAGGGCAAAGCGGTACTGCTTTTTCTTGCGCTGCAATCCTATAACGCCGTATCCGCATTGCTTACGATTATGGGCATTATAACCGGAAGAGCTTATACGCCGCGTCGCTTTTTTTCAGTCGCCTTTAATTCGACCATACGCAGCGCGGGCAATCTGATTCTTGAATTCGCTTCCGTTTTCGAATACGCAATCCGCGCGGCAGACGCTTTCATCCGCTCGCTCTGGAGGCTTAGTGTATCCGGAAAAAAGCTGCTACAATGGGTGGCGTTCAGTCAGGCGGACATTTCCTCCGACGGGCTGCTATACCATATCGCAAACCTTATGGCGAGCGCTCTTGCCGGAACCGTGATGCTGGTGTTTTCCACCTATTCGGTCTACAGGCTTGCGGGACTTATTATATTCCTGTATCCTCCGACTTCATATATACTCTCATATAAAATAAAAAGCGGAATACCGGAGCTGACTCAATCGCATAAAAACGAGCTTACCGGTTACGCGGCCGATTCGTTTAAATTTTTTAACGAAAGAGTGGGCAGGGAAACCAATTACCTGCCGCCCGACAACGTACAGCTGTCGCCGTCGGACATCACGGCGGAGCGCACCTCGCCTTCCAATATCGGCTTGTATTTGCTAAGCCTTGTCGCCGGTCATGATTTCGGCTTTATTACGGCGGAGGAGGTTGTCATACGCGCCGGGAAAACAATAAAAACGCTTGAGAAGCTGAAAAAATGGAACGGACATCTTTACAACTGGTACGATACCCGTTCGCTTGAGATTATCGGCAACGGTTATGTTTCCACGGTGGATTCGGGCAATCTTGTGACAATGCTTGTCATTTTATATCATGCTTTATATGAATACGCGCTGCCGGAGGCATCATCGGTTGCGGATAAAGCTATGTCACTCGCGAAAGCGGCGGATTTTTCGGTTCTTTACAACACCGAAAAGGAGCTTTTTCGGCTGGGATGGTCGGAAAACGAAGGCTACGGAGAAATTTGCTACGATCTGCTTATGAGCGAAATACGCACCACCTGCTATTACGCCTGCGCCAAGGGAATTGCGCCGAAAACCCACTGGCAGGCGTTATCGAGAGCGATAGTCGCTAAAAACGGCTTTATCGGTATGGCCTCGTGGTCCGGAACAGCCTTTGAGTATTTTATGCCCGAGCTTTTTTTGCCCACGTTTGAATATTCATTTATCGACGAAAGCCTTTCCTTCGCTTTTTACAATCAGCGTATTCACCGCAGAAACCGTGTCTGGGGCGTTTCCGAAAGCGGGTTTTATTCCTTCGATTCGGAGATGAATTATCAATACAAGGCGCACGGCGTACCGTCGCTCGCCCTAAAAAAATACCGAGGCGACGAATTTGTCGCGTCGCCCTATTCTTCGTTTATAATGATACGTAAAAACCCCGACGCCGTGATACGCAATCTGAGAACGCTGAGAGAGCTTGGGATGTACGGCGAATACGGCTTTTATGAAGCTCTCGACCTTTCCTCCGAACCGGGAGGAGTGGTAAGGAGCTACATGTCCCATCACACCGGTATGATAATGATAGCCTGCGCCAATGCGTGTTTCGGCAATGTTTTTCAGGCGCGTTTCATGAGGGACAAAGCTATTGCGTCCTGTAAGGAGCTGCTGTGCGAAAAAATTCCGACCGACGTTCATCTTTATCCCACAGGCTTTAATCCTCCCCATAAGGAAAAGACAAGATATCCGGTTTCAGAACCGCAAAACGAAAAGCACACTCTCGCGTCGCCGGATATTTATCTGACCCAACGGGGCAACATTTCGCTCGCCGCCTCAAGCGACGGGCGTGTATCCATGAGATACGGCGCATATCATATTAACAATACGGAATTCGTGCCGTTTTCGGATAAACGCGGATTGGTTTTCGGTTTTTCGGAAAACGGACGCGTCCGTTTATGCGCTCCGTCAGATTCAACCGCCGCCGGTATGAGGTTCGGTTCGGAAAAGCACGAGAGCGGCTTTGCTTTTATTTCGTCCGATCCTTCTTTCCCGTCGCTTGTAAGAGGAGCCGTATCCCCGAACGGAAGAACCTTTGTGTTTGAAACAAGAACGGATAAAAAGTATCAGCCGGAGGTCTGCTTCTATTTCGAACCCGTGCTTGAAAGAAACGAAAACTACAGCTCCCATCCCGCATTTTCCAAGCTGTTTATCATTTCATCCTATATGCCGGAGGAAAAAATTCTTCTCTTTCACCGCAAGGGCAGGCCTTCTTCCGGAAGATACCCGATATGCGCCATAGCTTTGGGGCACAAAAGACTTTCCTTCAGATTCCGCACGGACAACGAGGATCAAAGCGCCCATTCGTTTGTATCCGCCGAAGCGCTGTTTACGCGCGAATACGGCGGCGCAAGCGGAGTATGCATTAACCCCGCCTGCGTCATTAAAACCGCTCCCGTGCCGGGAGGGGAGGTGCGGTTTATCATATCCTGCGCCTATACCGAAAAGGAATGTGTCGCTTCGATTATGGAGGCGAGAAAGCGCAGGGAGGAAGCAAGGTACGGCGATTACCTTCCTCTGCTTGCGGGAAAAGCGATATCCAAAGCTTTCTTTGCTCATGGAACGGCGGCATTTCACAGGTATGACGCTTCTGTGCTTTGGAAAGCGGGGATTTCAGGCGATTACCCGCTGTTGACGCTTGCGGTTTACAGCGAAAGCCTGCGTTCCGCCGAAAGCTTCATAACGGCGTTCCGTACTCTTTCGGGTTCTTTTATACGGTGTGAGCTTTTGTTTCTGATATTTGAAAAAAGCGGGTACATCACCCCGCTTGCCGCTTTTATGTCCGACTGTGTCGCCGAAATGAGCTGCGAAAGATTTCTTATGCGCAAGGGCGGGATTTTTATCGTTAATTCCTCCGTTTTTACACAGGAAGAGCTGATGTTTATCAAGGATTTTTCTTCTTTTTATTATGAAACGGATTCCCTGCCTTCCGGAGAAGTTGTTGCCTGTTCTCCGCCGCCCGTTATAGTCCGCGCGATTCCCGCGCCGGACGGCGACGGCATTGAAAAGCTTACGGAAGGCTCGGCGGAAGTGACGGGAAGCTTTCCGCTCCCGCGTTCGTATATCATGGCGGGGTATTCCTGCGGTACGGTCGTTACCCATAAAACTCTCGGGTTTACTTTTTTGGGTAACGCGCGCGACGGACGTGTGACGCGGTTCGATTCAGACCCGTACGCGCCTGCCTACGGTGAAGAGCTGGTTTTATTTGAAAGCGGAAAAGCGTATAACCTCATTTCACTTTCGGGGAAAGCGATATTTTCCGAAGGCGTTGCCGTTTATACGGGAAGCTTGAACGGGCATCCCTATACAGCGACGGTTTTTGTTATGCCCGATCTGCCCGTAAAGGTGATAATTGCGGATTTCGGCGAAACCGCGGTTAAAACAGGGTTTTCGGCTTTCCCGCAGGATAAGCGGAGCTGCTTTTTTCCGCTTAACGGCGGAAAAGCCATGGGATACAAATCGATGGAAAGCGCTTCCCCGAATCAAATAAATTTTGTTTATACGGAAGGAGGAACGTTTTTCGCGGACCACTGCCAATTTATCACGGGTGTTCGTTCCGGAGCTAACGGCGCCCGCTGCGCGGCATGCGCCGTCTGCCACGGCGCGAAAACGATGTATTATCTCGGCGCCGCTCCGAATATCGCCGCCGCCGAAAGGATCATATCGATGCTGACAAAGGAAAGAGCTTTGTCCGAGCAGGGAAACGCGGTAAAATTCGCCAAATCGTTTATACCTCCGTTTAAGCTTTTTTCGCAAAACGCCATCGCAAATTCCTTATATACGCCGTTTACGCCTTATCAGACCGCTTTTTCAAGATTTCTGGGTAAAACAGGGTTTTATCAGACCGGAGGAGCCTACGGCTATCGCGATCAGCTGCAGGATTGCCTGTGTCTTGTGTACTCCAGACCGGATACGGTGCGAACGCATATTATCCGCTGCGCGTACCATCAGTATATCGAAGGCGACGTTATGCACTGGTGGTTCGGTAAAAACGGAAAAACCTACGGCATACGCACCAAATGCTCCGACGATCTGCTCTTTCTGCCGTATGTGACGGCCGACTATATCGAAAAAACAGGCGATACCGGTGTGCTGGATGTGAATGTAAGATATCTCTCCTCGCCGACGCTTGAAAAGCAGGAACGCTTTGAATCGCCCTTAAGATCGGAAATAAAAGAATGTGTCTATCTTCACTGCATGAGAGCTATCGCCAGAGCCTCCTCACTTGTCGGAGAACACGGGCTTTGTCTTATGGGCAGCTGCGACTGGAACGACGGCTTTTCCGCCGTGGGACCGGGAGGAAAAGGCGAATCGGTTTTCACCACCCTTTTACTGGGGCTTGTCTGTCGTGAATTCGCCAAAATATGCCGATTGTACGGCGATGTTAACGGCGAAACGACGCTTATCGGCCGCTATGAAGCCATAAAAGAAAAAATCACCGCGCTTTTTGATAACGACAGATTTCCGCGCGCAACCTTCGACGACGGCAGCTTCTTCGGCACCGCAAATTCCGAGGAATGTCGGATTGACGTGATAAGCCAATGCTTCGCCGCCGTTTTGCTCGGAAAAACCGAGGAAACGGTAAAGGCCATGAACACGGCTTACAAACTGCTTTTTGACGGGAAAAAGGGTGTTTTTAAGCTGTTTGATCCGCCCTTCGAGAAGATTAACGCCGGTTATATTTCCGCTTATCCCCCGGGAACGCGGGAAAACGGAGGTCAGTATACCCACGGCGCTATTTGGGGAGTCTGGGGCTTTGCCGCCTGCGGGGAATACGGCAAAGCGCTTGAGATTATGGACAGGATAACGCCCGCCTTCCACTGCTCCGACGCGGAAAAGGCTAAAATATACAAGCTTGAATCGTATTCGATACCGGCGGATATATACACCACCGGGCGCGGCGGCTGGAGCTGGTATACGGGTTCGGCTGCATGGTATTTCAAGCTTATGACCGAGGTTTTGCTCGGCATTAAATTTACCGACAACTTTACCCGCTTAACGGTTAACCCGCTTTGTGAATATACTTTTATCGCCGAAAAAAACGGATACCGTTTGAAAATAATATCCTCGCGGAAGGAAGAGCATACCACATTCGACGGCGGGGGAGTAAATTTTCCTCTCGAAATACCCGCGGGTGAGCATGTCCTGAAAGTTAAACCCCTGTGTTGACAAAGCTTTTTTATGGGTATATAATTAATCAGTCGATTATTAAATTACATTTTATAATCGGCTGATACGCTTTTAACAATAAATTTTTCTTCATGGAGGGCATCAAATGAAAACCAACGAAGCGCTTGAAAAGCTTGCCGCGTACGAAAAAACGAGCTTTGCTCTCGGTCACGCCGCCGGTCTTATGTATTACGACGGAGCCACCATCGCTCCGAAAGGTTCGGCGGATATCAGGGGAAGCACCCTCGGCGAGCTTTCCAGAATGGGCTATAACCTGACAACCTCAAAAGAAACGCTCGAAATGCTTGAAACACTCATGGCGGATAAAGCCTCTCTTGATTTTATTACCGCAAGGAAGGTTTCCGAACTTTTCCGCGACTACGACAGGGTAAGACGCATTCCCGTGGATGAATATGTCGCGTGGCAGGAGCTCGCGGCAAAGTCCGACGCGGTATGGCACGAAGCCAAGGAAAAGGACGATTTCGCGCTGTTCGAGCCGTATTTGCAAAAAATGTTCGACACCGCGAAAAGGATCGCACTCTATATGGAACCCGACAAAAAGCCTTATGACACAATGCTCGACATGTTCGAACGCGGGCTTGACACGGAGAAATGCGAGGCCTTTTTCATTCCGCTGCGCGCAAAGCTGGTGCCTCTTATACAAAAAGTAACCGCCAAAGCCGATCAAGTTGACGATACCCCGCTGAAACAGAGCTTTCCGGTGGAAACGCAGCGCAGGTTTTCCGAATTTCTTATGGATGTCATGGAGCTCGACCGCAATCACTGCTTAATAGGTGAAACAGAGCATCCCTTCACCATCAATTTTTCAAAATACGACGTCAGAATAACCACTCATTATCATGAGGATATGCTTGTTTCCTCGCTGTATTCGGTCATTCACGAGGGCGGTCACGCGCTGTATGAGCTGCATATCGGAAACGACATAACCTTCACCAATATAGGCGGCGGCGTTTCCATGGCGATACACGAAAGCCAGTCGAGGTTTTATGAAAACATCATAGGCCGCAGCCGCGAATTCTGCGGTATAATATATCCCTGGTTGAAAAAGGAATTCGCGCCGCGTCTCGACAATGTAACGGAAGACGCTTTCTACCGTATGATCAACAAATCCACTCCGTCGCTCATACGCACCGAAGCCGACGAGCTTACCTACAGTCTGCATGTCATGATACGCTACGAGCTGGAAAAGCGCATGTTCGACGGCACGCTCACCGCAAAGCAGCTGCCCGCGGAATGGAACCGTCTGTATAAGGAATATCTCGGCGTGGACGTGCCGAACGACCGCAAGGGCGTGCTGCAGGATTCCCACTGGTCAAACGGAAATATCGGTTACTTCCCCTCATATGCCATAGGCTCCGCCTACAGCGCACAGTATATTATTGAAATGAGCAAAAACCTTAATTTATGGGAAGAAATAAAATCCGGCCGTCTGGGGAAAATCAACGCCTGGTTTGAGGACAGGATATGGAAGCACGGCAAGACCTATGATCCGGGCAAGCTTTTTGAATCGGTCTGCGGCAATTTCAACCCGGACGTTTATATAAGCTATCTCGAAAAGAAATTCACAGAGGTATACGGATTGTAAGCCAAAAGCATACCGAAAACGGCTATAACGATTTTCAACGTATCATTTAACGCGGTTTTTCGGTATAATTTTCCCGAAAGGAGAGGAATACATAAAGCATGAAATATGAAAACGGAAGCCGGGTACTCCCCGAACGGCTGTTTAAACAGGTGCAGAAGTTCGCCGCCGGGCGGCTCATCTACATACCCGCGGACAGCGAGAAGAAGCCCTGGGGCAAAGCTTCCGGCTACAAACAATACCTTTCGGAACGCAACGGAATTATGAAAAAGGAGTTCGCCGAAGGCAAATCAATCGACGAGCTTTCGCGAAAATATTCGCTTTCCGTTGATACCGTCAAAAGGATTGTGTATTCCAAAAACGCGATGATAATCAGGTACAAAGGAACGCTTACCTCCGCTGTCGAATACTCAAAAGCCGGAAGGCTTGAGGAATGGATTCACGCCTATCTTCTGTCGGACGGGCATAACAAAGAATTTTCCGACGGACTGAAAATTGTTGAAAGATATTATATCGCTCCGGTAAAAATGCCGCTTTCACTGTTCGCACGCTGGTGCGGTCCGGAAGAGGGCATGAAGTGCAAGTTAGACGGCACATGCTTTGAAATCAGAGTAAACGGCATATGCGAAGCGATCCGCAGCAAAGCCGACTTACCGCCCCTTATTGTCAATTATGATATGGGAACTTTTGAGCTAAACGACGGCAACCACCGCTTCGAGGCGTACAAACGCACGGGGATAACCGAGGCATATGTCATCATCTGGATAACCGGAAAAGAAAGCTGCAACGACTATATCAACCGA
>JAQVQF010000035.1 GCA_028701715.1 Eubacteriales bacterium
ATATACGCCAGAGGAGCTATCTCTATGATGCCTTTTTCCATATGCCTGGCGAAGGATTCGCCGCCTAACATCTCGCCCAGCGCGTCATACAGCGGGCGGAGATAGGGGTTTATCTTCTGCTGCAGACCGCCCGGCAGAAATCCCAGCTTTTCGCCCGCTTCCACGGCGGGACGGGTTAAGATTATGCGTGATATTTGCTTCTGCTTCAGAGCGGTCACCGCCATAGCCACGGCAAGAAAGGTTTTACCCGTGCCTGCGGGCCCCACGCCGAAGGTAATTGTGTTCTTTTTTATAGCATCGACGTACTTCTGCTGTCCGACGGTTTTCGCTTTGATGGGCTTGCCCTTGTTTGTCAGACAAATACAGTCGTCATACATTCCGGCAAGCTCCGATTCACGGTTTTCCCGTATCATGGATATCACGTAATTGACCTTGTTTTCTTCGATAACGTCCTCCAGCCTTGAAAGCTTTTCAAGCTGTGTGACGGCTTCGCACGCCATCGCCACGTTGGTTTCGGATTCCCCGGATATGCGTATTTCGCCGTCGCGGTTTGATATGCGCACTCCGAAACCCTTTTCAAGAATATCGGCGTTGCCGTCCAAAGTACCGAAAAGCTTCAGCATAAAATCGAGGTTGAGGTTTTCCATTTTTCTTTCATAAATATCCGCCATAAATTCCTCCGGAGGATTGTTATTAAAATATGAATACACTCTTATTATACCATATTGATATAAAAAAGTATATATTTTTTATAATATTTTTCCGATACAGCCGTGTTTGCGGTAATATGCGATAATTATCATCTTGACAAATTACGATTTTCATGCTAACATTAATGTAAATTTTATAAAGGAGAAATGCGTATGAAGAAAATACTGGCGTTAATACTTGTCGCTATCTTTGTTCTTGCCGCGCTTGCCGCCTGCGGCAAAGATAACGGCGATCAAAGCAAGGATACTCAATCCGCCCAGTCCCAAGCTTCCGCAGATACCACAGAGGATCAATCGGATATTTCGGAAGATACAAGCAACGATATCTACTCTCATCTCAGGTCTTTCAACCTTAACGAAAGAACGGTAAAGATACTGGTTTACGACGATTCCAGAGGAAGATATAAGTCTTCTGAAATTATGTCGCATACCGACAACGCCGAAAAAATCAATGAAGGTATCGTAGACAGAAACAGAATAGTGGAAGAGCTTCTAAACTGTAAAATTGAGGAAGTTCGAGTAGCGGATGTCCTTTCCAGCGCAAGAACCGACATACTCGGTTCGGGCGAATATGACATTATAATGCCCTATATGCCCAATGCAGCGACTCTGGCTCAGGAAGGCTATCTTATTGACCTCAACGAATTTTCGGACATTATCAAGCTCGATCAGCCTTATTGGGACCAAAGAGCCAATTTGGATCTTTCCATCGCAGGCAAGCTTTTCTTCTCTACGGGAGATTTCTCGCTGCTCACCTTCGACTGCACACACGCCATTGTTTTCAATAAAACGCTCGTCGCGAACACCGCGGGAGTCGAGGACCCCTATCAGTTACTCCGCGACGATGAATGGACCTTTGACGCATTGCTCAGAAACGCCAGTCTCGTAACCACCGACAGCGACGGCGAAGACGGCATGACCTTTATGGATACCTGGGGCTTATTCATCAATACGGGTTACACCACCACTATGTTTATCGGTTCGGGTGAAAGACTCACCGGTAAGGATGAAAACGATTACCCCGTAATAGCCGTTAATACGTTGAGAGCTTCTTCCGTGGTAGAAAAAATACGTGATATTTATAACGATAGCACCGCGACTATAGTTATCGAAAATTACGAGTCGTCTCTCGGCGGTAAATATTCCGACGTTTATTACGCCGCCACCGCCGCCACCGGTGAAAACAGAGCTCTCTTCAGAACCATGTCCATTGTCGACCTTAAGGAGCTTTCTGATTTTGACGTTTCCTACGGGATTCTTCCCACTCCGAAATTCAACGATGATCAGGACGAATATTATAACATAGTATCCGCAATTCTCGCCTCCTGCATCTGTATACATCAAAACGTACAGGATCCGGAGGAATCCGCCGCGGTAGCCGAAGCGCTTGCCGCCGCTTCCACCGAAACCGTCAGAAAGGCTTATTACGAATACGTTCTCAAAGGACGTAAAATTCCCGACGAAGAAGGCGAAGCCGCGCTTGACATTATTTTCAACAATCGCGTTTATGAAATGGCAACCATTTACAGCTTCGGCGAACTGAGTCAGCTTATCTCCACCTGCGCCGCCGCCTCCACCGATATATTCGCTTCCAAGTTCGAATCTATCAAGGAGAGCGTCGAACAGCAGATAGCGAATGTTGTATCAGCATACGAAGATATGGGTTGATATCCTTAAGCACAAAACATCATATTAAGGTTAAAGAAACCGCTTGCACAGCAAGCGGTTTCAACTTATCTTATGGATAATTGAGTGTTTGTTAAACAAAGCAACACATTATATATAGCATGTAATATGCTATATACAACCGACGTTTGTAATAAATATACGGATAAAACGATTATTTTATGCTTTGCCTTTTTGTTTCGTCTTTAGTCGTTTACAGCTTCGTCGGAGACAGGTAGCAGCTCGAGTATATCCGAATTGAGCTTAACATAATCCTGCGTTTCTTCCTTTGTGAAGGGACGCGACAGCAGAAGCGCAGACATATAAATTTGCTTGGCTGCAAGCTTTTGTATTTCCTCGGGCAGCCGCTTAATACGCAGCAGCGCCTTGCTTGCCGTGTTGACGGTCAGGATTTCCTCGCTGTTATGCAGATTGTCTTTCATACCGTACATTTTCATCATATCGCCGAAACGTCTCGATTCCTCATCAACGGTGATAAGCGCGGGAGCGTTTTCTTCGCCGAAAGCAGCAAATCTGACGCTTTCATCCTTTTTCCCGGAAACGGATACGAAAAGGTGTTTAAGCTCGCCGTCTTCCTCGCTTTTTTCGCCCAAGGCGTCCAACGCCGAATCGATACGGCGGAATTTTATTTTTTCGTTTTTTCTTTCGATAAACTGCAGGAACTGAGTGTCCACCAAACGGCTTGCTTCTATGACATCTATGCCTTTTGAGTTATAAACCGATACATAATAGCTGTGCGCCTGCTTGTCGGAGGTATAATAAATTACGCCTTCGTCCTTGTTGTCAAGATATTCGCCGACGGTTACAAAGCTGCCGTCGGTTTTTTTAAGAAGCAGGATATCTTTAATTTTATCATAGAACCGTTCATCGCGCATACAGCCGTATTCGGTAAATACCGAAAGGCTTTCGTAAACCTTTTCAAGCTCTTCCCGCTCGTTTGTAAAAATATAATTATATCTGTCCGCGACCTTTTTGGATATATGACGCGAAACCTTGGCTACATAGGTATTTGTCTGAAGATAGCTTCTCGATACATTCAGAGGCAGCTCCGGACAGTCAAGAACGCCCCTTACATTGATAAGGAATTCCGGCAATACCTCTCTTATATTGTCGGAAACAAAAACCTGATTATAATAAAGGCTCACTTTTGGTTCCGGTGTCTCGAAATCGCTCTTTATCTTCGGAAAATAAAGAATCCCCTTGAAATTCAACGGATAATCGGCGTTGATATGGACATACATCAGCGGATCCTCATAATCCCCGGTGAGCTTTTTATAAAATTCCTTGTAGTCATCGGATGTGATATCCTTGGGATTTTTCTGCCACAGAGGGTTGGTGTCGTTTATCTGCTCTGTTTTATCATCTTGTGTAAAATAAACCGGATACGGCATAAAGGAGCAGTATTTACGAAGAATTTCCTTTAGCTTTTCGCTGTCAAGGTATCCTGTCTCGTCCTCCGATATATGAAGTATAACGTCTGTGCCTCTACCCGCGTCGCGGACGCATTCGTCCATTTCATATGAGCCGTTTTCATCGCAGCTCCAGCACACCGCCGGGGAACCGTCATAGGATTTGGTAACTATTTCGGCTTGCTCGGAAACCATAAAGACCGAATAAAATCCCAGACCGAAATGACCGATTATGCCGGATGTATTCCCTTCCTTGGATTCATATTTGTCGATAAAATCAAGCGCGCCCGACAAAGCAATTTGATTTATATATTTTTTTACCTCCTCGGCATTCATACCGATTCCGTTATCGCTGATTTTCAGCTTTTTTGCTTCCTTATCGGCCGTCACGGTGATTTTATAATCGCTTTCCTCGTCGGCGGCATTGCCCAAAGATATTAGACGTTTGTGCTTTGATATCGCATCGCACGCGTTCGATATCACCTCACGAAGGAAAATATCCTTATCCGAATACAGCCAGCGTTTGATTACCGGGAAAATGTTTTCTGTTTGTACTGATATTCCGCCTTTTTCCATGCTTATCTTCATCCTTTCAAATTTTAAACACTCATAATTTTTACCGCTTGATGGTTTTTCAATATCGTAGAAAAAATACAGCTTTCACTGTATTTTTCTTTTTTTAAATTTGTGGACGGCGTTATTCGGCAGCGGGCTCGGCTTCGCCGTTTTCAAAAGCGCAGAATATATCGTCTTCGTTGAAGCTGTCGTCAAAGTCGTCTTCTCCCGCTTCTTCGTCAAAATTTTGCGCGTTGCTTTTAGCTTCCTTCTTTGCCTGAACAAGAAGCAATGTCCCTGCGGTACCGCCGATTGCCGCGACGGCGGCGAAAGCGTTTGCGAGGCTTCTTTTTTTATTCATGTAAATCAAGAAGAGTAAAAAGAAAGCCGCGGCCTGTATTACCAGACATATACCCACAATAATTTTGGCTTTTTTCATAGTGTAATCATTCCTTTCAATCTCTGGTGGTGATGTTTGAAAGCTTTGTTAATAAGCCGTCCGTTTATTTCAGACAGATCTTGTATGTAGCTTATTTTTTAACCGATGTTTTCAAATACGCGTCAATGAAGCCGTTTAGGTCGCCGTCCATAACCGCGCCTATATTGCCGGTTTCGTAATCGGTACGGTTATCCTTGACAAGCGTATACGGCATGAACACATAGGAACGTATCTGGCTTCCCCATTCGATGTTCATTTTTGTGCCTTGAATGTCTTCTACTTTTTCGAGATGCTCACGTTCTTTTATTTCAATAAGCTTTGATTTAAGCATTCTCATGGCGGTTTCTTTGTTTTGTATCTGACTTCTTTCGGTCTGACAGCCCACAACAATCCCCGTGGGAATATGGATAATGCGTATTGCCGAGTCGGTTTTGTTAATATGCTGTCCGCCGGCACCGGAGGAACGGTGAGCTTCAACCCTTATATCGTTTTCGTTGATTTCGATTTTCATGTCGTCGTTCATTTCCGGCATTACGTCAACCGAAGCAAAGGAAGTGTGTCTTCTTCCCGAAGAATCAAAGGGGGATATTCTCACCAGACGATGCACTCCGGCTTCGCATTTCAAATATCCGTAGGCGTTTTCGCCGGAAATTAAAATCGATACCGATTTTATACCCGCTTCATCGCCGTCAAGGTAGTCGAGTACTTTCAGCTTGAATTTATTCCGTTCGGCAAATCTGCAATACATTCTGTAAAGCATTTCCGCCCAGTCCTGAGCTTCCGTACCGCCCGCTCCGGGATGAATGGTCAGAATGGCGTTATTGCGGTCATATTCGCCCGAAAGCATAATCGAAATTCGCTGGGCTTCATAGGTTTTTTCCAGTTCCGTAAGTTCCGGTATTATTTCTTCCGCAAGCTCCTCGTCGTCTGCTTCCGCAGCCAATGCGACAAGTTCCTTAAGGTCGTCAAAGGCTTTTTTCAATATGGTATAATTTGTATATATCCCTTTTTTGCGTTTAAGGTCGGTCAGGATTTTTTTACTGTTTTCGGCGTCGTTCCAGAATCCTTCGACAGCGGTGGAGTTTTCGAGGTTGTCGATTTCATTTTTCAATTCGTCAGTCTTTAATGAATCCCCGAGCGAAGCTATATTTTCTTCAAGAGCTTTGACTCTCGGCATATTCTGTTCGATTTTAATTAACACCGAATAATTCTCCTTTTACCTTTACTACATTATATAGATGAAGGGAATAATTGTCAAGGACAAAATTATCAAAAACATTTAAATATACGGTTAATTTATTGATATTTCGTCACAATTTTATACTTATTTACAAAAATTAATTTATATATAAACGGTTGACCGATCGCCCCTGTAAGCGTTGTTCTGTTAAAAACGATCATCTATCTTGCTGCGCAAGACTTAATTATATTGTAAACGGTTGACCGATCGCCCCTGTAAGCCGGGTTCTGTTAAAAACGATCATCTATCTTGCGCGCGCGTTACCGCGAACATCCTTGCCACCCCCGGGGACTGCCGAGCAGGCATACGTCCCCTTATGCGGTGTTGCTCCGGATAGGGTTTACATGGCCGCACGGTCTCCCGTACGCCGGTGAGCTCTTACCTCGCCTTTCCATCCTTACCGCTTAAAAAGCGGCGGTTTATTTCTGTTGCACTAGCCCTGAAGTCGCCTTCGGCGGACGTTATCCGTTATCCTTGCTCTGTGGAGCCCGGACTTTCCTCACGGCAGGACCTTTCGGTATGCTGCCGCGCGATCGTTCAGAGCGGTCGGTCGTTGTGATTATACCACATAGGTTTGTGTTTGTAAATCGTTATTTTTTATTTTTTATGTTGATTATTTCCATAAAGTATATATAATTATATTATACGGCACATTTTCATTATTGTCATAAGGAGAGGCGCTTATGCCCGAATATACACATCTGTTTCCTAAAAATAAAAAAATAGGCTTCGTCGGCCTTGGCATTTCCAATCTTCCGGTCGCATTGATGTTGAAGGAGCGGGGATATTACGTGACGCTGCGCGATAAGAGGGTTACAGAACCTGTCGAAGGCTTTAATTGCATTTTCGGCGAAAATTATCTGAAAAATATATATGAGGACATATTGTTTTTGGCTCCCGCGGTAAGGCACGACATTGCGGAAATAGCCGAAGCGCAAAAACGCGGCGTATATGTCACAACGGAGATAAACGAATTTTTTAAAAGAAAAAAAGGAAAGGTCATAGCCGTCACCGGCAGCGACGGCAAGACGACAACCACCACGCTCATATATGAGATACTGAAGAAATCGGGAGTAAAAACACTGCTCGGCGGCAATATCGGGCTTAATCTTTTAGTTAATCTTGAGCAGGAGGACAAAAACACCGTTACGGTGTGCGAGCTTTCCTCGTTCCAGCTTATGAAGGCTCACTACGCTCCGGATATCGCGGTCATCACCAACATAGCCCCGAATCACCTCGACTGGCATACGGGTATGGACGAATATATAAACGCGAAAAAAAATATTTATCGCTTGATGAAGAACGGCCTATGTGTGTTGAACGCCGACGACGCCGTTTCCATGAATTTTATTAATGAAATTCCCGTTGAAACAATAACCGTTTCGGGCACTAAGGTTCTCAATAACGGTGTTTATTTCGATAACGAGGCTATATATTACGACAAAGCGAAAATAATAAACTGTTCGGATATTCTGCTTCCCGGCAGGCACAACAGATACAATTACTGCCAAGCCATTGCCGCGGCTTATGGTTATACCACAAAATATATCATTGAGAAGGTTGCCAAAACCTTCCCCGGGGTAAAATACAGAGGACAGTTCATCCGTGAGGTTGACGGAGTAAAGTATTTTAATTCATCGATAGATTCCTCACCCACACGAACCGCGGCGGCGCTTCGTGCGTTTAACCAAAGGGTAATCGTCATCGCCGGAGGCTATGATAAAAAAATACCCCTTGATCCGTTAGGCCCGCTTTTTGAGGAAAAAGCCAAGCAGGTGATTCTAATGGGCAACACGGGGACGAAAATTAAAGAAATACTTGAAAAATTACCTTATTCGGGGATTGTCACCGCCGCCGCTTCCATGGAGGAAGCCGTAACGACCGCATACAAAGCCGCAAAGCCGGGAGATATAGTCATCCTTTCTCCCGCGGCGGCGAGCTATGATATGTATAAAAATTTCGAAGAGAGAGGGGACAGATTCGCCGACTGTGTCGGCGGACTTAAGGAAGATGGAAAGAGTATTTGAACTGGCGGGCCTGCTCACGGCTCTGCCCTCCGTTTCCGGTTATGAGGAAGCGGCCTTCAAGGGGCTTGAGGAAATCTGCGGGGATATGTTTGACGAAGCCTTTACCAACCCCGCCGGGAGCTTTGTCGGGATAGTGAGATGCGGAAAGCCGGACGCGAAAGCCCTTATCCTCGACGCGCATCTTGATGAAATCGGTTTTATTGTATCCCAGGTACATGACGATGGCTTTCTGTCGGTGGTCAACGCAGGGGGCGTCGATACAAGGGTGCTGCCCGCCTCGGAGGTTACAATTTACGGTAAAAAAGCGATAAGAGGTATCTTTACCTCCAAGCCTCCTCACCTGCAGTCGCCGGGAGAAGCCGACAAAAAGCTTGAGCTAAAGGATATTTATATCGATACCGGAATGAGCGGCGACGAGCTTAAAAAGCTTGTCAGAATCGGCGATTTTGCGGAAATTCATTCACCTTTAATGCGGTTGAAAAACAATTTTGCGGTTTCCAAGTCCATGGACGACAAGATATGTATCGCCCAGATTATAAGGGCGATAGAGCTTATAGACAGGGACAGGCTTAACATTGACATATACTGCATTTTCTCCGGCGGCGAGGAAATCGGGGGCAAAGGCGCCGCAACCGCGGCTTTCGCTATTGACGCCGACTGGGCGGTGGCTCTCGATGTATGCAATTGCCGTATGCCGGAAGGACGTAATTACCTTGAAAATATCAAGCCGGGTGACGGCAGCGTCATTTCCTATTCCTCCACCACCGGCCGCGCCGTAACGACTTCCCTTTTAAGCTGCGCCGAGGACAGCGGCATAAAATTTCAATTAAGGGGCGAACCGGGCAGAACGGGCACCAACGCCCATTATATACAGATTTCCCGCGCGGGCATACCCTGCACCAATCTTTCGGTTCCCCTGAGGTATATGCACACGGGTGTTGAGGTCATAAGCCTTGAGGATGTAAAAACGGGAGCGGAAATTATCGCGCGCTTTGCGGAAAAATTGGGAGGTGATATCAATGGCTGATCTTTTTGAAAGACTTTGCTCCGCCTTCGGTCCGTCATCCTGCGAGGACGAGGTCAGGAATATTATAATAGATGAAATAAAGCCGTATGCGACATCCTACAGAACGGATAAGGTAGGTAACCTTATAGCGTTTAAAAAAGGAAAAAAGCCGCGCGACGGCAAGCTGCTCTTTTCCGCCCACATGGACGAGGTGGGCTTTATGGCAAGGCATATAGACGAGGACGGCTTCATATACTTCGGCACCGTCGGAGGAATCGACCGCCGCGTAATGTCGGGCAGACGCATAGTGCTGGGAGAAAACCGCATACCCGCGGTTATCGCCGGAAAAGCCATTCATTTGCAAAAGCCCGAAGAAAAGGGTGTTGTACCGACGGTTGACAAGCTGTTTATCGATATAGGCAGCGTAAGCCGCGAGGATACGTTAAAATATGTCAAAGCTGGCGATCTTGCCGTTTTTGAACCGAATTTTGAACGCTTCGGCGACAATAAAATAAAATCCAAAGCCATTGACGACAGATTCGGCTGCTTTATGCTGTGCGAGCTTATCAAGGAAGACCTCGAATATGACACATACTTTGCGTTCGTTATACAGGAGGAGGAGGGCTGCCGCGGAGCCGCGGGGGTCGCTTATTCCGAAAAAGCCGATCAGGTCGTAGTTGTCGAAGCCACAACCGCCGGCGATATACACGGCGCTCCCGAATCGGGAAAAGCCTGCATCCTCGGCGAGGGCGCCGTTATATCCTTTATGGATGGCGGCACCGTTTACAGTCCCGACGTGCTTCAAAAATTAATCGGTATATGTGAGGAAAACAAAATCAAATATCAGATAAAGAATCTTGTCGCCGGAGGCAACGACGCGCAAGCTTATCAGAGAAGCTACTTTCCAACCAAGGTGGTGGCAATTTCCGCTCCGGTACGCTATATACACTCGGCTTCCTCCGTCGCGGACGAACGCGATTTTGACGAAATAAAGAAGCTGCTTATTAAGATAACCGAGCAGGGCATTGCTTGAATTATAAACAACTGAAAGGATTGATATAAAGATGACGGATATAAAAAAATATATAACCCCGTTTTCGGTAACCGGCAACGAGGAGAAGCTTGCGGCGATTATCGCCGAGGATATGAAACCCTGCGCGGACAGTATCACCGCCGATCCCATGGGAAATCTGATATGCTTTAAAAAAGGCGAGGATTCATCCAAAAGGACAATGCTTGCCGCGCATATGGACGAAATAGGCTTTGTTGTTACTTTTGTGGAAAATTCGGGACTTATCCGCGTCGCCAATGTCGGAGGTATAAGACCCGTTTCCTCGGCTTTCGGCGAGGTTGTTTTTAAAAACGGCGTCAAGGGCGTGATAGTGCTCGAGGATAACCTTCAGCTTGCGGATATAAGCATTAAAAAGATGCTTGTGGATATCGGCGCAAAGGATAAAAAGGACGCTTTGAAAAAGGTTAAGATAGGCGATTATCTTTCGCTGTCCCAGAGGGTGACGCGTCTTGCCAACAAGCGCTACGCCGCCAAGGCTTTTGACGACAGGATAGGCTGCGCCGTCCTTGTCGAAGCCGCAAAGCTTGCGACAAAGGTCAGATACGATACCTACTATGTGTTCACCGTTCAGGAGGAGGTCGGCTGCCGCGGCTCCAAGGCCGCCGCCAATGTTATCCTTCCCGATTATTCGGTAGCCTGCGACGTGACGCCGACCTACGATACCGCGGGAGCGCAGCCGGGCGAGGTAAAGCTCGGCGCGGGCGCCGCAATAAAAATAAAGGATACCTCCGTCATTTGCTCCAAGACTATCGTTGACCGTCTGACGGCTCTTGCCGAGGACAAAAAAATAAAATATCAGTACGAAATCCTCACGGCCGGCGGCACCGACGCTTCCTCCATGCAGACGGCGGGCGCGGGCAGCTACGCGGGATGCATATCAGTGCCGTGCAGATATGTCCACTCCCCCGTTGAGATAATAGACGCGAAGGATCTTGAAAACTGCGCGAAGCTGTTCGCCGCATTTATTGAGGAAGGCGTCTGAAAATATGATATCACCCGAACTGCGTGCGCTCGCAAGGCAATGCGAGGATGAATTAAAGGATATATTCCTACAAACAGACGAAATATCGGCATACAACACCGAAAAAGTGCTTTCGGCTTTTTCGGAATTTCAACTTTCGGAACGTCATTTTAACCCCACCACGGGATACGGCTACAACGATGACGGCAGAGATGCCGCCGACAGGATTTTCGCACGCGTTTTCGGCTGCGAGGACGGCTTTGTAAGGCATAACATCATTTCCGGGACGCACGCCATAACTATCGGTCTTTTCGGCCTTCTCCGCCCCGGCGACACGCTTTATTGCGTAACGGGAACTCCTTACGATACGCTTTTGGGGGTTATCGGGCTTAAGGGGGAATCCGGTTCGCTTTGCGATTTCGGGATTAAATACCGCGAAACCGCGCTTGCCGGCGGAAAACAGCTCAATATCGACGAAATAATTAGGGTTCTCAATGAGGATAAATCCGTAAAGGTTGTTTATATCCAGCGTTCAAAGGGATATTCCGAAAGACGCACGCTCACGGAAAAAGAAATTACGACGCTTTACGATACGGTAAAATCGGTTTCGGACGCATATGTCTATGTGGACAACTGCTATGGTGAATTCACCAATACCGAAGAACCGAAAGCCGATCTCCTCGCGGGTTCGCTTATAAAGAACGCGGGCGGCGGCATGGCGGATACCGGCGGATATCTTGTCGGGACAAAAAAAGCAGTAAGCCTTGCGGCGGAAAGGTATACCGTTCCCTGCATAGGCACAGAAGCGGGAGCTACGCTCGGGCAGAACAAAAGCATACTCAAGGGTATATTCTACGCTCCGCACACCGTGGCGAACGCTAAAAAAACCGCTCATTTCGCCGCTCTCCTCTTTCAAAAATTAGGTTACGGGGTGAATCCCGATCCCTTTGAAATGAGAGAGGATATAGTGCAGATAATCTCGCTCGGCACACCCGAAAAGCTAACGGCTTTTTGTCAGGGTATACAGACGGGTTCGCCCGTCGATTCGTTCGCCCTGCCCGTCCCCTGGGACATGCCGGGCTATGAGGACAAGATAATCATGGCGGCGGGCGCATTCACGCAAGGCTCGTCCATTGAGCTTTCGGCCGACGCTCCGCTCAGAGCTCCTTACTGCGTTTATATGCAGGGCGGACTTACTTACGAAAGCGGCAGATACGGCGTCCTCACGGCGGCACAGCGCGTAATTGAAAGCAATTAAACCGATTATATATTATCGCAAGGCGTTTTATTTTCAAACACAGGATTTTCGGAAACTACATACAGTTCATGCAACGCACGCGTCATAACGACATACAAAAGATTACCATCTGTGTCTCCGTTTCCGTAGCTGTCAAAATCGGGAATAAAAACTCTGTCAAATTCAAGACCTTTGCTATCGGCGGCGGTTGTTATAAACGTCTTTACCTTAGAAGCGATGTTTTCACAGGTAAGCTCGGTTATACGATCGTCGTTTATTTCATTAAGCAATTTTGTGGCGTTTGATTTATCTTTACAAATAACAGCGGTAGAAAAACCGTCTTGACTCAAGTATTTTTTTATTTCATTTGCGTTTTTCAGAATACTCACTCTCTTACCATGCCTTTCGAGAGTATTGTCAGAAAGATTGCGATTAAACATACCGTTCATTACATTCCGCGCAAATGAGGTTATTTCAATTGTATTACGATATGTTTTATTAAGATAAAGACGCTCTGTCCTTTCCCCAAAAATATCTTCGACTTCGTTCCAATTCATTATGCCGTTTGTACAGATTTTTTGATTGAGGTCACCGGTAATTGTAAAGGTTGCCGACGGATAAATACGCTTCAAACAAAAATAAATGACAGGATCTATATCCTGCGCTTCATCTATCACTATATGCTTTATTTTCATATCGGTTTTTCTTCCGTACATTAATAAATGTATGGTTAGAATCGCCGCCGTATTTTTTACAACATCATCCGACGCGTTTTTATATTTATTTATAATTTCATTAAAATTGAAGGATAAAACTTTTTTCTTAAAGTGATAAATAAAAGGATGAAGCTCGTCTTCAAGAAGATCTGTGTTTTTTTGCCTGTAATCGATATGATTTTCCTCTATTTCCTTGTCGAGAATTTCAGCTTTTTCATACATGGAAATATTTCTTTTCCCGACCGATGCGACACGGTGACCGCTTAAAACGGTAAATCCGTTGATTATCAGATCACAGCCGTCAAATATCTGATTGTTTATTTTATTGTATTCAATCAACACATCGTTCAAATTAAAATTTATATATGTTTCATTTTTTTCTGTAATCTTATTTTTATCACCTACTATATCAGCATATTTTTCCGTTATAATATCTAAAACAGTATATTGGTTGATATCCTCCACATCAAGGTCCGGAAGCATGGCTGATATATATTTCAACAAAAGATTGTCTTTTTCTAAAAAGAGAATGTTGTTTTCTTTTAATTTATCTTTATATTTATAAATTAAATATGATATACGATGTACCGCGACAGTGGTTTTCCCGCTTCCGGCTTCACCTTGAACAATAAGATTTACGGCAAGAGGTTTTCTAATAAATTCGTTTTGTTCTTTTTGTATTGTGGCAATGATTTCATTGAGCGCACCGCTTCCGCTTTTAGAAAGACAATCGATTAGCATTTCATCAGAAGTTACCGTATCCGAATCATAATAATTTTTCAATTCTCCTTTATATATTTTAATAATTCTCTTAAGCAAAAGATTTATCTTGTTTTGCTTTTCCTTTACGTTGTATGTGTTTTCACCTGTTTTTGAATCATAATAAACCGAAGACAAAGGCGCTCTCCAGTCGATGACCGGAGGGCTTTTTTCAAGCGGTGAAAATAAACCTGTTTTACCTATATATATTTCTTTTTCTTGACTTTTTTCTTTGTATATCAATTTCCCGAAATATGGATTGCTTTTTGCTCTGTAAAGATTTTTAAGCTTTTCAGTTGAATATCGGATCAAATTTTCCGTAACGGGAAGATCAAAAACCACATCGGGATGCTCAAAAATGCTATCTTTGTTCTTATTAATTTCAATATATTCTTTTTCCGCTTCCGCTTTTGTTTTTTCGTACTTTTCGATTTCAACGGTTATAAAATTTATGCAATCGTTAAGTTTTTGCTTTTCCATATCAAAATTATAATAAAAATTCGACATAGTAATCCTCCTTCTTTTAAAGGAATTATAGCAGCTATGTAAGTTTATTACAAGTCTTGTATTTTAATCCAAAATGTGATATAATATATATAAAGAAAAAAGCCCTGTATTTTTTACAGGGCTTTTTAACTGTTCTGATGTTAATTTTCTATTCCATAAGCGGCGATAACCTTGTCAAGGTCCAGCTGAGCCGCGTCGGCTATCGCTTCATAGCTTGATGTGAATGCTCCGCTTG
>JAQVQF010000202.1 GCA_028701715.1 Eubacteriales bacterium
TGAGGAAACCGGTTATCCTGAAACAAGAAAATATCGTCTTGAAGGCTACCTGTATCCCGACACCTATTACTTTTACAAGGATTCCAAGGAATATCTTGTTATAAACAAACTCTTGAATAACTTTTACAGCAGGGTTTGGATATATTACGAATCGACCTTCAAAGCGGATATAGAAGCTATCGGTATGACCTTTGACGAAATTGTAACGCTCGCCGCGATGATACAGGGAGAGGCAAAGCTTTATATCGACTTCGAATGTATTTCCTATGTGTTTCACAACAGACTGAAAAGCAGCGATCCGCAGTTCAAATGGCTGCAATCGGATGCCACCGTGCAGTATTTCCTGCCGGAGCATGTGGAGGAACTGACACAGGCACAGCTCGACACGGACAATCCGTACAACACTTATGTGTACGAGGGGCTTCCTCCCGGAGCAATCTGCAACCCGGGCTTCGACGCCATTTCCGCCGCGATATATCCCGACGCGCCTATCGACGGGGAGGGCAAACCGATTAACGCCTATTTCTTTGTTTCAAACAAAGCGGGTAAAACCTATTATGCCATAACGCTTACCGGACACAACGCCAATAAAGTTCAGGTTGCGAAGGACAACGCGGCCCTTGCCGATGACAACACCTGAGCTGTTATCCCCCGCGGGGAACCTTGAAAAGCTGAAATTCGCCGTAGCATACGGCGCCGACGCGGTCTACTGCTCGCTTAAGGATTTCGGAATGCGCGCTTCGTCGGACAATTTCACTCCGGAGGAGCTGAGCGACGGCATCGCATTCGCCCGCGGAAAGGGCGTAAAGGTTTACCTTACGCTCAATATCATGCCTTCCGAAGCCATGATACAAGAGCTGCCCGCCGTGCTGGATTCTATAAAGGACAGTATACCCGACGCTTTTATCATAAGCGATCCCGGAGTTATGGAAACCGTTTTACGCGCCTTTCCGGACGCGGTCATACACCTTTCCACGCAGGCTTCGGTCGTGAACGCGGAAGGCTGCCGTTTCTGGCATAAAAACGGTGTTAAGCGTATAGTCCTCGCACGGGAGCTGACGCTGAAGGACATTAAAAATATTAGACAAAATCTTCCCGACGATTTAGAGCTTGAAGCCTTTGTCCACGGCGCTATGTGCATTTCCTATTCGGGCAGATGCCTGCTTTCCCATTATTTTACCGGCAGGAACGCCAACGAGGGACGCTGCGCCCAGCCCTGCAGATGGAAATACTACGTCAAGGAAGAAAAAAGACCCGACGACGTTATCACCGCCGAGGAATTTTCGGAAGGCACGTATATTTTTTCAAGCAGGGATACCTGTATGCTCGGGCATCTCGACGATCTGCTTGACGCCGGGATTGACAGCCTCAAGATAGAAGGACGGATTAAATCGGCTTATTACACCGCCTGTGTGACCAACGCCTACCGGATGGCATTAAACGACCGTTTGGCGGGCAAGCCCTTTGACGGAGCATATATCGAGGAAGTCGAAGGAGTCAGCCACCGCGAATATCACACCGGCTTTTATTATGATAACACGGGCGAAAACGCGAACACCGTGACAATGCCGGGATATATCTGCGAAAAGCCCTTTTACTGCTCGGTCATGTCATATGATGAGGTCACGCAGCTTGCGCAATGCCGTCAGCGAAACAAGATGGTAAAAGGCAGCGCCGCCCAGCTTCTTACACCGGGTAAAACGGGTAAAGATATATTTATTGATAAAATTTTCGACGCCGATATGAACGAAATCGAATCCGCGCCTCATCCCAAAATGGTTTTTTACATCAAAGTACCCGGAGCAAAAGCCGGGGACATAATACGGGGTAAATAATGTTCAGGTTATTCAAACATAAAATTGTTATTATCTGCGGTCATTTCGGCACCGGTAAGACAAATATTGCGGTAAATTTAGCCGTATCCGGCGCAAAAGCCGGATACAACATGTATATAGCGGATTTTGATATTGTAAATCCGTATTTCAGGACCGCCGACAACGCCGAATATCTCCGCTCGCTCGGCGTGACCGCGCTTATCCCGCCTTACGCCAACACCAACGTGGACATTCCTTCGCTTCCGCCCGCTCTGCCGATGATATTTTCGGACGATAATTACGCCATAGCCGACGTCGGCGGCAACGGAGAGGGCGCGATCATACTTCGCGTTTATAAGGATGATTTTATAAACGCAGGCTACGATATGTATTATGTGTACAATATGTTCCGCCCGGAAAACATCGACGGAGAAACCTCGCTTGCCTCATTTAAATCTATCGAGGCTTCTTCCGGGCTAAAATTCCGCGGTATAATAAACAACTCGAATTTGGGCGTTGAAACGACAAAGGAGCTTGTCGCTTCATCGGTTAAATATGCGGAGGAATTCGCGTCGCTCGCAGGCGTGCCCGTGGTTATGACCTCCGCTTTTAAAAAGCACGCTCCCGTGGGTGCGGTCGTCATCGAAGACATAACGAAAAAAATATTTTGAACATAGAAAGGAACAATCACAAGAATGAACAGAGTTACTTTTGATAAAAATCTCTGTAAGGGCTGCGGCCTGTGCGTGGATGTATGCCCGAAGAAAATCATCTTTTTGAACAAGGATGAAATCAATTCAAAGGGATATCACCCGGCGACGGTTATCGAGACGGAAAAATGCATAGGCTGCGCCATGTGCGCGACGATGTGTCCCGATATAGTGATAACCGTTGAGAAAAATGTTTAAAATCAGCATTTTTTAAACGGAAATTATTGCTTTTAAGGTCTCGACTACCTTAATTTCCGGCAATTAAAAAGGCTTTAATTAATGTCCACTGAATAAATCAAAAACCAAGCCGCGATGCGGCTTTCCCGGCTTTTTGATTTATTCAAGTGCAAGGTTTTTACATTAAATGATGTAAAAACCTTGCACTTGAATCCGGCATAATAAATACGCCGGATTCAATGAGACATCAAGAAATGCTGTAAATTCATAAAAACCTCAGCTTTTATGAATTTATGCGGCATACGCCGCATGAACAAACCGTTATACGGTTTGTTCAGCAGACATTAATTACCGGAAACAGTAAAATTTCTTTATATTATTAAACAAATGAAAGGATTGAAATTCTTTAATGTCAAAAATGCTTATGAAGGGCAACGAAGCGATAGCAGAGGCGGCGATACGTTCCGGCTGCAAGCTGTTCTTCGGTTATCCCATAACTCCACAGACCGAACTTTCCGAATATATGGCTAAGCATATGCCCAAGCGCGGAGGGTTATCTCTGCAGGCGGAAAGCGAAGTCGCGGCTATAAACATGGTGCTTGGCGCGACTGCTTCGGGCGCGAGAGCGATAACTTCGTCTTCCTCTCCGGGAATATCTCTTAAGAGCGAGGGAATTTCATACATAGCCGGTTCCGATCTGCCCTGTGTCATAGTCAACGTACAGCGCGGCGGCCCCGGACTCGGCGGCATACAGCCGGCACAATCCGATTATTATCAGGCGACCAAGGCGCCCGGTCACGGCGACCTTCATCTGATAGTCCTTGCTCCCGCCTCCGTTCAGGAAATGGCGTCCCTTACGGGGCTCGCCTTTGACCTTGCCGACGAATACCGTATGCCCGCGATGATTCTCGCCG
>JAQVQF010000036.1 GCA_028701715.1 Eubacteriales bacterium
CTTGAAGGAATGCGGCGTGGAGGTCTACTTCGATGATCAGGAGTTCGGCAGTTTCAACCCCGAAGCCGAGCAATTGATTGCCCTCTACTGCAGCGTTGCCGAAGGCGAGAACAAGTCCCACAGCGAAGATGTACGTTGGGGCTTGAAACGCCATGCCGAAAACGGCACATCAAAACTCTACAACAAGCCGTGCTACGGTTATCGGCAAAACGAAGACGGCGAGCTTGAAATCGTAGAGGAAGAAGCTGTTATCGTCCGCAGGGTATATGCCATGTATTTGAGCGGCATGAGCATCGTGAAAATCAAAGCCGCCCTTGAGAATGACAACATCCTATCTCCGACCGGCAAAAAACAGTGGTCAAAGCACACGCTGGAGTTCATGCTTACCAACACAAAATATCATGGTACCGCCGTTATCTTCAAAACTCACACGCCGGAATACAAGGCAAAGCGGAAAGTCAACGACGGCGAAGTGAATAGTTACGCCGCAGAGGGCAATAACGAGCCGATTATCCCGGAAGAAATGTTTAACAGAGTCCAGGAGGAGCGTACTCGCCGGAGCAATGTCGAGGTCGGGGAGGATGGCGTCAAGTACCGTAAATCCACGAAGTACTCGGCAAAAAAGAAGGAATAGCCCAACATACACTTCTAATTAATGTGTTTAGGTGGAGCATTTTGAACCCTTTTATTTTTCCTTGTACTCCGTTATTTTTCATAGAACTATTTTATTTTTCCTCTTAGGGTATTCAAATTACCCCTTGAGCCGAGAATGCCGGAGAAACCCTATAACTCAGAAAAAGCCTGCAATACAAAGGATTTTGAATACCCTTGTCGGGCAAATCCCTTGTATTGCAGGCTTTCTTGACACGAATAATAAAAGGATTGACCGTAGCATTGTATCAATGCTACGGTCAATATTTGGTGGAGGCGGGGGGAATCGAACCCCCGTCCGAAAGCCTATTCACACTGTTTTCTCCGGGCGCAGACGCCGCTTTAATTTCCCCATATCCGCCGGGCGGCGTCGCCCTGCGGTACGGGTAGCTTCATTAATTCATGACCGCCGGCAAAGCTTAAGACGATTCACGTTCACTGCTGTGTCACGCCGTATCCCGGACCGCAGTCCTTCCGGGTACGACGGTCACCGCTTAGGCGGCGACTGCTAAATTTTTGTTATTAGCGTTTAGTTTTAGTTTACGTTTTTTATGGAAGGCACGCTCTTCCGCCCGCTTACCTTGCTTCAAAACCCCCGTCGAAACCATTACGCCCCCATGTTTTACCGCAGAACTGTTTCCGCGGAACTGTTTCCGCGGAACTGTTTCCGCGGAAACAGTTCTGCGGAAACGGGTATAACCGTTTTTCGTGACTTTGCGTAAGCATATATATTATATCGTTATGATGCGCTTTGTCAAGCTTATTTTAGCAAAACATTTGTCAAATAAAGGAATAATCGTTGGAATATGTCAGAATTTTTCCCGTGCTGTTCTTTCCATCTCACGGGCGGCGGATTTTTTGGCGTCGTCCTCGCGCTTGTCATAAAGCTTTTTACCCTTGCACAAGCCGATTTCCAGCTTCACCCACTTGCCGTCGAAATACATCGAAAGCGGTATTATGGAATAACCCTGCTGCCCTACAAGCCCGAAAAGCTTGAGGATTTCCCTGCGATGCAGCAGCAGCTTACGCGGACGGTAGGGTTCGCGGTTGAAAATGTTGCCCTTCTCATAAGGGCTTATATGCATACCCTCGACAAAAATCTCTCCGTCCCTGATTTTACAATAGGAATCCTTGAGGTTGACCTGCCCCTGACGGAGCGACTTAACCTCCGTACCGCAAAGCTCTATCCCGGTTTCGTAGGTGTCGGTTACGAAATAATCGTGGTAGGCTTTTTTATTCGTTGTGATGTTCCTTTTTGTCGCCATAAAACAACCCTTTCGGAAAACGTATCAGGCGAAAGAAATTTTCGCCTCGAAGCAGCTCTTTCCGCTCTCTTTGTTGACGCAGGACACAATATGCCCGCTTTCGGTCTTTTTAACCTTGATATTCAATATGTCGCCCAGCCGCGCTTCCCCGTTATAATATATGCGGCAGGTTTTGACATGCTTTTCGATATTATACGGCGCGTAATCGTAAATCAAATCGGCGTAAACCGTATTGTTCATATGACTGTTCTCGTCCAGCTCGCTGAAAACGACTCTGTGCTCGGTTTCGCTTTCAAACCGCATTTCCTCAAGCAGCTTTCTGGGAAGATTTACGCCTTCAAGCGCCATTTCGGGATTTGTCGTGGTGTATTTGAGCATTGAAGGTCTAACCGGGATACGTTTGCTGTAGCTCATCAGCACCCAGTGGGTCGTCGCCTGCGCCACGGGCAGCCCGCTTTTGTAAATGACGAATTCACGGATAAAAACTATACCCTGTATGTCGGTATTTAAAGTCATTATCTCAATTTCGTCGCCTTTTTTTATTTCCGCTTTGAAGGCTATACCCATTTTGATTATGACAAAAACCAAATCGTCCCCGCGCATGTTCGCATAGGTCGCGCCGAATTGGTCGAGATCGTCGCAGGCGGCCTGCTGCATATGCTTCATAAGCGCCGAAAGCTTGACGGTCCCGTCGGGAAATACCTCATAGCCTTCTATTTTTACTTTACTTTTTATCATTTAGTTAAATTGTCCTTCCCGGTGTGTCATTTATGTACCGGCGTTTTATTAATACCCGCCAGGGGGTTTGCGTCCATGGCTTTTTCAAGATTTTTATCCGATACATGTGTATATATCTGGGTGGTGTTGAGCTGCTCGTGACCGAGAATATCCTTGAGCGTCCTCACGTCCACGCCGCCTTGATTATACATAAGCGTCGCCGCGGTATGACGCAGCTTATGAACCGAATAGCCTTTGTCACCCATATCCGCTCTGCCGAGATATTTTTTAACCAGCCATTGTACGGTTTTGGTGGATATGCGTTGGTTTCTTTTTGATAAGAAAAGCGCGTTTTTAGAATTCTGCTTAACGGGTACGGAGCATTTGGAAGCGGTTTCGTTCCTCGCAGGGATATAATATTCAATCGCCGCGCGACAGGCCGAATTGAGATATATCACCCTCATTTTTCTGCCTTTTCCTGTAACGCGGAGCTTTTTCATATCGGAATCTATATCGGAAAGATTGATACCCACAAGTTCCGAAAGCCGCATGCCGCAGTTTAAAAACAACGTGAGTATGCAGTAATCCCTTGCGTAAAAGGGCTCTGCTCTGTCGACCGCTTCAAGCAGATCGACGGATTCGTCGAGCGATAAAAATTTCGGCAGCGACTGTTTTATTGAAGGCGCGTCAATATCCTTAGCCGGATTGTTTTCCACCAGCTTTGATTTGGAGGTATGATACTTGAAGAAGGCTTTCAACGCCGAAAGCTTGCGCGCCATGGTTTTGGCGGAAACCTTGCGTTCATGCGCCAAATACAACAGGAAAGCGTAAATATCCTCGGTTGTCACGGAGTTTATGAAAGCTCCGTCTATGACAGCCAAATCGGTTTTTTCGCTTTTTCGCGTATTTAAAAGATAGCGGAAAAACATATCGAGGTCATGATGATACTCGCTCACCGTCAGCGGCGAACGGTTCTGGATGACTTCTTTATACGAAAGAAACTGGATTATAACCTGCGGAGTCGCTTCCATAATTTTATCCTAATCGTTTTCGTGTATCTTGGGGAGCCATTCCTTGAATTTTGCTATTGTAAGATCAAGCTTATCATCGATATTGTAATAATTTGTTATATAATCTTTACCGCCGACATTCGCATAATCGTTGGCCGAAAACCAAACGGCCGCTTTGATTTCATTGGCAAATTCATAGCCTTCCTCGTTAGATTTGGAAAAGCATATAAACATTTGCTCCAACCATGCCGCTTGTCCCGCCTCCGTGCGTCCGAGAACGGTATCCTTATATGACGAGCTGCCCCAGTCATATTGCTTCGCGCCGCCGGCTCCGCATGCGAACTCCCCTATCATCCAGGGATAATTGTCAAACTGCGTGATATACTGCTCATATACTTCCGTATACATTGTTTTAAAAGAGGTAAGGTTGCCGTTGCCGGTCTCGTAATCGGTCAATCCCAGCATCTGCACGTATTCGACACCGGGGAAATAGGTGAGATAAGCGCCCCAGTCGCAGTACGGACAGGTGATTTTTATGGGATTGAATACCCATATGGTATTATCGACGCCCTCTTCAATAAATATATTATAAAGCCTCTGCCAGGTCATTATAAATATATCGGGATCAAGCAGCGTCACCATGCCGCAGTAGGAGGTCCAGTCGGTGTTCATCTCGTTGTTAAGGCGGAATATAACCGGTTTGCCGTAGGCTTTGATATCCTGAGCCAGCTTGCGGAAATGGTCGTCGTAATTGCCGCGGAGTATATCGAACATGGGCGAAAAGCCCGCTATGGAGTTGTTGGTTGTTGTAAACTGATAGGTCAGGTTGAGCACGGGCTTGCCGTCGAAGCCGTTGCCGCCCGCGTTCTTGGTGACAAAATCAAGGTCCAGATAGCTGAGATCATTATACCAGCCTATGTGGAGATAGGTCATGAAGATTTCCGGCTGGTAATCTATTCCCTCTTCACCCTGAAGCCAGTCGATATAGGCCTGATCGTTGCCCGCGTAGAAGAAGCCCCAGTCGGGCACGTCATTATTCATAAGCTTGTTATAATATGCCTTTGTTTCATCCGACCAATATTCGGGTATTATCAGATCATATTGACCGACATGATTGGCGGATTCGCCGACGCTGTCGATAAAAGCCATAGATCCGATCATGGCGTTGAATTTATCGTTGACCTTGGCGGCGGATTTCATAACCACAAGGTAACAGTTTTTATAATCGCCGTTTTTCCTGATAATGGCGATATTGTAATAAGGCCGTTCGATCTCCTTGGGAAGCTTGATATACATATCGTATTCCGTGACCTCGTAGCCTTCAATAAGGTCGGTGTAGGTCTTGGACTGCGTGGTGCGCATAATATTGTTGGCGGAAAGGAAATTCAAGTCGCCTATTCGTGCCGTAAGCCATTCGGTAAAGTAGATATCCCAGCCGTCGGCGGTATTCGGGTACGGGTTTTGATCTTCCTTGGATATGGTTATCACCGCGTCGTCAGCGAAAAGCTTGCTGCGGTTTTCGGAAAGCGAAAAGTCGCCGGTAACTTCGGAAACGGGTATGGTTATCATATAGCCGTCCGCGACATTGACAAAACGCGCGGCTTCTTTTCCGCAAAAGATAAATTTGGCGTCGCCTTCCGCGGGGTCCTGCGAATAATTGTCGTTTTGTCCGCCGTTGTAGTAATACTTGGCGTTATAAATATCCTGCGCGGAAGCAAGACCGGCGTCCGCGTCGGCGTAAAGTTCGTTCCAGATAAACGATGTGTTTTCGTCGGGCACGGGTTCCGCGCTTTCTTCCGCGGATGATTCCGCTTGTTCCGAGGATTCCGCGGACGACGCGGTTTCTTCTTCGGAAGAGGTATCCTTATCCTCCTTGCCGCAGGAAGGAAGAAACGCAAAGGAAGTGAGCAAACCCAATAAAAACGCGAACGATACGAATTTTTTCATAAAACTGCCTCCGTAAAATGGGATATTGATTGCGCGGAATGCGATCCGGGGCTGCCGGATACTGCATTTATTTTATTATAACACATTTCAAGGTTGTTTTCAAGTGTTATTATATTAAGCTTAATTTAAAACGAATGCGGTTGAAATCACTTTTCCCCGCTTGTAAAAACGAAGCCGTATATTGAAATACAAGGAACCGAAACGTAATTGTATATGCTTCTATGAGAAATACAGCTCCTTTCCGTCTCTCTTTGCCGATTGTATGATTTTATTTATATCGGGCGGGCTTTCCAGCACCTCATATAAGGGTATGCCTCTTATACAAATGCCAAGCCTGAACACTCTTGCGCAATCGGTACATTGCAGGTATGCGTTATATGTATAAAAAAGCTCCTCGGATACTTCCTCCATCATATTTTCAAACGAACAGTCTGAAACATATAAATTCAAATCTCCCTTTATGTACATCTTTTTCATAAACACGTATGTTTCGTTAAACAGCTTAAAAGGATTTTTATCAGCCCTATAAAACATATCCCGGATTATTCGACATTTTTCGCACTGTCCGTCAGCCATAAGCTTATACCTCAGCTTTACTAATATTCTTAAATTTATTGTACCATATTGTTATTGATTTTTCTACCGATAATATATAAAAAGTATTTTTACCGGCCGTTTTATGCGTTTTATTTATTTTATATAACTATATTCTATATTCCGCCTTCCGGATAACGCCATTATATAAAAAGAGCACCTTTATGCTCCTCATAATATGTGTATAACAAGTTTATAATTAACTTTATTAATTTTATTATTAATTTTTTTAATTTTATTATTGACAATTGCACTTTTATTTGATATAATGATAACAGAACGATAAAACAGGATAAGCATATTAAAAAAATACCGTAAAGGTAAGCATTTGAATTAAACGCGAGATGGATATTGGATTTTTATGTAAACAAATGAAAGGAACGGACGATGATTATAAAACAACCGGGTGCCTGCCCTGTTTGCAAAGGCAGGCTGACCGTTACAAAAATTTCCTGCGAAAGCTGCGGAACCGAGCTTACCGGCAGGTTTCCTCAATGTAAATACTGCGCCCTTGACGAAAGGCTCGGCGCTTTTTTGGAAACATTTTTGCGATGCAAGGGCAATATAAAGGATATAGAAAAAGAGCTGAGCATATCATATCCGACAGTAAAAAATCTAATCGACGAGTTGTTATCGGCTTTGGGTATTATGTCAACCGAACCCGACAAAGAAAACTCACAGGATATTATCGATATTCTTGCCATGGTCGAATCCGGCGAAATTACAGCAGCACAAGCTTCCAAGCTGATCCGCGAAAGAAAAAAGAAATAAATATTGGGGGGATTAATTTATGAAAGAAGAAAAACAGCAAATTCTTGATATGCTCGCCGCAGGGAAAATTACCGCTTCGGAGGCATCAGATCTGCTTGATGCACTCGAGAACGATAATAAACAGCCTGTAGCTGAGTTTAAGGACAAACGAGGCAGGAAGAAAAACCTCAGAGTGGATATTAACGCAAAAGAAAACGACGGCGGCGGCGCCAATGTTAAAGTAAATTTACCGTTATCGCTTATAAAGATATTGAATCCTATAATAAAATCGGGAATCATATCTGAAAAAACACGAAAAGAGCTGGATGCGAAGGGCGTTGATATCGACAATATCGTTTCGATTATTGACACAATTACCGATGAGCTTGCCGACACGCAGGAGGATATCGTAAACGTCAATGCGAACGACAAGGATGACGGCGCAACCGTGAGAATATATGTCGATTAAACCCGCGCTGTTTTTCATTGTCAGCGTAAATATTAGGCGTGACGGCGGTAAACGCATACATATACCTCTGCCCATACCTATCCTTAAAGCATTTTTCATCAGGTTTGCAGACAAGCCTTTCTCTTGCGCTTCGAAACAGAGCTTATCAAATAACGCAATTTCATGTTAATATGGTACAATAACGTTATATCCACCTCCGGGGATAAATTTGTACAGCTTATTGACAGTTTCAAAATCGCGGTTATTAACCGCCGTAGTCAGTGCGATTTTGTCTATGCCTATAGCCGGGTCAAGATACATTAAACGATAATAATCGTCAATAACAGACGGATCGTTTAAATCGGGAGAATCATTATGCTTGTGTGACAGATTAAATAAAATATTCGCCGCACTCTCGTAATCTCGTGAGGGATATAGCCTGTCGTCTTCGTCCGGTATGTAGATTACCGCTTTTCCCATACCCATTTTAAAGTTTCTGTTACACCTGCCTATGCTTTGAATAATAGCTTCAAGCGGAGCAAGCGCACGCCAGACGATATTAACATCGAGGTCAACACCCGCTTCAATGCACTGAGTAGAAACGATGCGGCATGGAAGTCCGGATTTAAGCCTTTTGGTAATTGTATTTAATATTTCAATACGGTGTGAAGCGCACATATCAGTAGAGATATGGAATACTTCATTTGTAATGCATTTATCGCAAAGCAGTTGATAAAGCTTTTTGGCATGACTTTTTTTATTAACAATAGCTAAACCGCTGTCTGTCCGAGTCATCTCATCGGCGATTGTATCAAAAGGAGTACAGACATGGTTCTTTATTCGCCATTCAACCTTTACTCTATCAGCCATACTAAAGAGCAAATCCTTGTCACGGCAGATTTCAGTTGGCTTCCAATCCGCATCTTTTCTATGTCCGAACGATGGTTGCGTAGCGGTCGAAAACAATACAGACGAATTATACCTTTTACACAGGTTGTTGACAGCGTTGAGCGTTGCATCGGTAAGGCTGCACGGAAGTGTCTGACATTCGTCAAAAACAATAACACTGTTTGAAAAAGCATGCAGCTTTCTCAGCTCTCCGGGATCGTCCGAGAAAAGCGTTTCAAAAAAGTTAACCGCTGTTGTGATAATTATCGGGGCTGACCATCTTGATGTTATTTCTGCTCTCGTTTTTTCGTCCTCTGGTATTATTAGTGAAGTAACAAGACTGTGGTCTTCGAGCAGGTCCGGGCATATTTCACGGTATATGGCTGCGTTTTGTTCTATAAGAGTTAAATATGGTAAAATAATTATTATACATTTTTTTTTGTTTTTCTTAGCATGGTGTAATGCGAAAGCGAGTAAAGCCAGCGTTTTACCCGATCCTGTTGGTGCCGTTAAAGTGAAAAGGCCCGGCGGTAACTCCGACGCTCTTAAGCAATCCTTATAAACATTATTTCTTATCTCGTTAATACGTTTATCTGAGGTTGAATTTTTGCAAATATCCGAACGAAAATCGTTAAGCGCTGTTATTACGGAATCACAGTCAAGCTCCGGTAATGCAGTTTTTTTCAAGTAATTTTCGTCAAAATGCTCCGCTGATGATGAATAATCAGCGTCAACAAGGCACGAAAGCATAAACCGCATGTAAAGCATTTCGACAAAAGCATGATTTTCATCATCGGAAATTTTAAGTACTTCAGGAGGTTTCTTTGAAAATTCTATTGATTTTAAAAAATATTCAAAACAATTTTTATACTGAGCGTGTCCGCTTACAGAAAACCGTTTAATACCGTCATCAGTATCTTTCTCAAGAGAGTGGTTTAATATATCATCGATATGATAATCTAATTTATTATGATGTGCATACACAACCCGGCTGAGCAGCTTAACCATTCGGTTTTTGCCTGCGATTTTACATAGGAAATACGCCCCCGCCGCCCAATGATTTACATAGTGCTCGGTGCCTGAAAGAACTTTTTGAAAGAGGGGAGACGCTTTGCCCATATCATGTGTCAATCCGCATAGAGTACCATCTGCTTTTCTTCCAAATTCATCGGCGAATTCACCCGCGAGCTTTCCGCAACGATTCAGATGATGTACTACAGTTTCTTTTTTACCAAAAGAGTTTTCGCTTCTTGCATAATATTCCATATTTTTCTCGCTTATTAATATAATTTTTACTTTGCTCTTCCACCCTCACCGCTTGTTTATTCTTTCCTCCGGCACCGATTCGGGTTAGATTATCCTCATCATGCCGGTAAATTGGCACAGCCGCCGCAGAAGGTTGGGTTTATTTGTTTCAAAGGGGCTGCTCATTTGTTTCTTGCTTTGGCAGCCGCTTTTGCTTTACCGGCCTTATTTTTCGGAAGCTGCTCTCTGTCAAATACACACCCGGGTATAAAACAAAATAAAATAATAACACACCTATTATAGTATAAATATTGTATATTGTAAAGAGCTTCCTGTCATATTATGCTTGTTTTTCTATAATTTTACAGTATTATATGTGATAAATATCGGACTTCAAAGCAGCTGTTAAGCTGTTAAGCTGTTAAGTTGTTATGCTGTTAAGCTGTTAAACCGAAAAAAGCCTTGGCAGATGCTGCACGCCAAGGCATTTGTTTTATATATTCGTGTGAAAGAAAATAGGAGAAGCCCTTGTTGCAAGGGCTTTTAAATGCCGGGGGATAAAAATAAAAACCATAACATCGATATATTATATCAATATTACAGTTCTTATGGTCGGAGCGAGAGGATTTGAACCTCCGGCTTCTTGGTCCCGAACCAAGCGCTCTACCAAGCTGAGCCACGCCCCGGTACAATGCGTGAAAAATATGCTTCACGCAAGATGTTATTATATTCTAAACCGCAGACGATGTCAAGATAAAAATTAAACTTTTCGATATAAGTTGGTGGATTATAATAAGTGAGTAACAGCAGGAGCGGATAATATCCGCTCGCGACACGATGTTTTTACCTATAAATAGTAAATCACATAAGCATATAAGGCACTGACTATTCAATAAATATCATATTAATAGCTTTATAACGCAGCGGGCGGATAATATCCGCCCCTGCATCATTTATTCTTCAATAAATATTTTACTGTTTATTTTCCGCGTATGCGCCGAGCTTTCTGAACCTTTGGTATCTCTGCTCGGTCAATTCCTCCTGAGTGAGTGAGGATAAAAGCTTGAAATCCTCCTCAAGCTGCGCTTTGATACCTCCGCACAGCCTGATAAAATCCCCGTTTTCGGGTATAACCGTCTCGGCGACGCCGAAACGCATCATGTCCTCCGCGGTTATGCGCAGGCATTCGACCGCCTCCGCGACGCGGCTGGAATCCTTCCAGAGTATGCTCGCGCAGCCGTCGGGGGTTATTACCGAAAACACCGCGTTTTCAAGCATATATACCCTGTCCGCGACCGCGAGGGCGAGCGCGCCACCGCTGCCGCCTTCCCCGGCGATTATCGAAATGACCGGGGTGCGCAGCGTCATCATTTCCATAAGATTTTCGGCTATCGACTGCCCCTGACCGCGTTCCTCGCCGTCCGCTCCGCAGTACGCGCCCAGCGTGTCGACGATACACAGCACGGGAAGACCGAATTTTTCTGCCTGCTTCATAAGCCGCAGCGCCTTCCGGTAGCCTTCCGGCTTGGGACAGCCGAAATTTTTTCGTATTCTCTCGTCGAGGTTGGTTCCCTTATCGATGGCGATAAAGGTAACGGGCTGTTTGCCGAGATAGCCCACACCCGCGACAATCGCCTCGTCGTCGCCGTAGCGTCTGTCGCCGTGAAGCTCTATTTTATCGGTTATAAGCGCGTCGATAAACGCCGCCCCGGTGGGGCGTCCGTTGGAACGCACCGTTTTAAGCCTTTCGTAAGCTGTCATTGTTGCCTCCGTTTCTATACATTCTCATCAGAGAAGCTATTACGCTTTTTTGCTCGGCGCGTCCGACTATACGGTCGACAAAGCCGTGCTCGAGCATAAATTCCGCGCTCTGGAAATTTTCCGGCAGCTTGGAACCGGTGGTTTGCTCTATTACCCTGCGTCCCGCAAAGCCGATAAGCGCCTTGGGTTCGGCGAGTATAACGTCGCCTTCCATGGCGAAGGAAGCCGTGACGCCGCCCGTGGTGGGATCTGTCAATACGGCGATATAAAGATTCCCCGTGTCGGAGTGACGCTTTACCGCACCGCTGCATTTTGCCATCTGCATGAGCGAGAATATGCCTTCCTGCATACGCGCCCCGCCGGAAGCGGTAAAGCCTATCACGGGAATGTTTACGGAAGTCGCAAGCTCGAAGGCACGGGTTATTTTTTCACCCACCGCTCCGCTCAGACTTGCCATAATAAATCTTGCGTCCATCACAAAGCAGACGCATTCGATCCCGTCGACCCTCATAAGCCCGCAGACTACCGCTTCTCTTTCGCCGGTCGAGGTTCTTGCTTTTTCAAGCTTTTCCTTATACATAGGAAAATCCAAGGTATCCACCGATTCGATATCGGCGTATATTTCTTTGAACGTGCCCGTATCGGCAAGCATCTCTATTCGCTCACGCGGGGGGATACGCTGATACGAGCCGCATTCGGGGCATATAAAAAAGTTTTCCCTTAATACCCGGTGTAAAACCTCCGCTTTGCAGCTTGAGCAGCCGACGGTTTTTTCGGAGGAATTATCGCTTTCCCGGGTATCGCTTTGTTTTGTAAAGTCGAGCATTTCCTTAACCTCCGTTTTTTACCAATGCGAACGAAAAATCCGCCGTAATACAGAGCTTTCCTTCCACCGTGCCTTTTCCCTTTGCCCAGTAAAAGTATCCGTTCTTCTTTACTATTTCACATTCCGTACAAAATATGTCACCCGGACGAACAGGATTTTTAAACCTTACCTTTTCAAGCCCGGTGAAATATGTGGTTACGTCTCCTTCCGTTTCACCCGCCACGAGAACACAGGTCGATTGAGCCATAATTTCACAGAGTATCACTCCCGGAACTATGCGATTGCCGGGAAAATGTCCGTCAAGGAAAAATTCGTCCTCGTTTATGAGCTTTTTACCGTAGGATTTTCCTTCCTCAACTCTGACCTCATCCAAAAGCAGCATATTGCCGCGGTGCGGCAGAATTTTCATGATTTCGTTTTTGTAAAAAATCGTGCTCATGTGCTTATATTTTGCATAACGCTATGCAGGCATTGTGACCCCCGAAGCCGAGAGAGGTCGATAATGCAATGTCAATGTCGCATTCCTTCGCAACGTTCGGCGTATAGTCAAGGTCACATTCGGGGTCGGGTTCTTCAAGATTTATTGTCGGGGGAATTATACCGGTGTTCAACGCCATAATACACGCTATCGCTTCCGCGGCGCCCGCCGCGCCCAGCATATGTCCGGTCATCGCTTTGGTCGAGCTGATTTTTAATTTATTGACATCATCGCCGAAAGCGACCTTAAAAGCCTTGGTTTCGGCAACATCATTCTTGGGCGTGCCCGTTCCGTGAGCGTTCATATAGAGCCTTGAGGGATCGTATTTAACACCTTGCAGCGATTCGGTTATCGCTCTCGCCGTCTGTGCGGCGCTCGGTTCCGGAGCCGTGATATGGTACGCGTCGCAGGTGGTGCCGTAGCCGCATATCTCCGCGTAAATTTTCGCGCCGCGTTTGACCGCGTGTTCGTATTCCTCAAGTATCAGCACCGCCGCTCCCTCCCCGAGCACGAAGCCCGCGCGTCTTTTATCGAACGGTAGGGACGCCGCTTTGGGATTTGACGCTTGCGCCAGCGCCATGCAGTTGATAAAGCCGGCAAAAGTCAACGGATTTATCGCCGCTTCGGTGCCGCCGCACACGGCGTATGTCAGATAACCGTCTTTTATTGCGCGGTAGCCTTCGCCTATGGAATCGGAACCCGAAGCGCAGGCGGTCGATAACGATTTTGCCATACCGTGCGCTTTAAGACGGATAGCGACATGCCCGGATGCCATGTTTATTATCATTTTGGGTACGAAATGAGAGCTGACCTTTAGAGGACCGCCTTCTTTGTATTTATCCTCCTCCTCGCAGGTGGTGTTAATTCCGCCCACTCCGGAAGCCATGATTACGCCCATGTCGTCGCGGTCGACACCCGCTTCGAGCATACTGTCGCGGAACGCCTCGTCGGCGGCGTATACCGCATATTTAACGTTAAGGTCGATTTTCTTTTCCAGCATTTTATCGAACAACGCGGAAGAATCGAAATTTTTAACCTCCGCCGCGATCCTTGTTTTAAAAGAGGAGGCGTCAAAGCGCGTAACATAATCTATTCCGCAAACGCCTTTTTTAAGCGAATCCCAAAACACGGGAACATTATTGCCTATCGGAGTAACCGCTCCGACACCTGTTATTACCACTCTTTTCATTATGTTTACATTGCCATTCCGCCGTCTATGCGGATGACCTCTCCCGTTATATAATTTGCCGCAGACGACGAAAGAAAAACGGCGAGATACGCTATTTCCTCCGGCTTTGCGAATCTACGGAGCGGTATCGCCTGCAGCACCCGCTCGTTGTCAATAAACGCCGCCGTCATATCCGTTTCCACATAGCCCGGCGCTATCGCGTTGCAGGTTATGCCCTTGGAAGCGTATTCCTTGGCGACTGTTTTGGTAATACCGATAAGACCGGCCTTTGAAGCCGAATAATTTATCTGTCCCGGGTTTCCAATCAACCCGGAAACCGATGTAACATTAATTATTTTACCGTATTTATTCTTCATCATAACCGGAAGAACATGCTTTATGCAATTAAACGCGCCGTTGAGGTTGACGTCTATTACCCGACCGAATTCCTCCGGAGTCATCATCACCGCCAGCTTATCCCTGGTTATTCCGGCGTTGTTAACGAGTATGTCCGCTCTGCCGAATTCGGCGACGATATCGGTAAAGGTTTTTTTAACTTCCTCCGCGTCGGTGACGGAGCACATATAGCTCTTGACTTTGATATCGGCGTTTACTGCGCGTATTTCTTCCAGAGCTTCTCCGGCTTTTTCTTTATTTCCGGCGTAAAGGAACGCCACGTTCGCTCCCGCTTTCGCAAATTCAAGGCAAACGCTCTTTCCTATCCCGCGGGAACCTCCGGTGACCACAACGG
>JAQVQF010000203.1 GCA_028701715.1 Eubacteriales bacterium
CATCATGCGAAGGATCGTCGGGAAAGATAAGCTTACGCAGCGTCACCGCCAGCTTTGCGGTCCTTTCTCCGTGGTAATTTTTATTGCCGCGTTCCTTCCAGGTGTGGCTTCGCTCGTTTTCCATTTGTTTTGATGCGATCTGTTTTATTACATTCAAATCCATTTCTTATATTCCTTACGTTTTTTATGAAATATAATAACATATTAACGCGAACAAAGCAATGTTTACCATATCTTTTTTGGGATTTTTTCTGTTTTGTATTGACATATTCTGTATAATATGCTATATTAACTTGAACTATAGTTCTATATGGAATTTGAAAGGAGCGTATATTGATGTCGGTAATTTATGAGGTGGATTTTTCCTGAAAACCGAATACCGCGTTGCAAACAAATATTCAATCTGTAACGATTGGATGTAATTTTGTTTTGCCGCGCAAATACGACCTTTCGTGAATACTGTTTTGTATGACACGTCCGGCGTGTCTTTTTTTGTGCCGTAAAAGGGCACGGAAGATATGACCGGAAACCGTGGGAACAGCCGAATGGGCGTTTCCGCGGTATTTTTATGCTTTTTTATAAAATTCCACCCGAAGAAATGAAAGGAGAGCATTTATGATTGCTTTTGATTGCGAATTAACTCTATCCCTATTAACAACCAAAATTTTACGGAGGAACACAAACATTGAATATAAACGAACACGAAACAGCCTGCGCTGTGGTTACAGCGCGTATAACCGCGACATACCGTGACAGGTATGAGATAACCTGCGAACGCGGCACGGGCTTTGCAACCCTTAAAAAAAGCGAATATTATTCAGGGGACGAAGCTTTCCCGACCACCGGCGATTTTGTCATGCTCGACTGGCAGGAAAACGCCGAAAGCCGTATCACAAAAACCCTGCCGCGTAAAACCTATTTTTCCCGTCTCGACCCCTCGTCTTCCGGTCACGCCGAGCAGGCGGTGGCGGCGAATTTCGACTATGTATTTATACTTCAATCGCTCAACCGCGACTTCAACCCCCACAGGCTTGAACGCTATCTGACCCTCGCGTGGCAGTCGGGCGCAATCCCGGCGGTTATACTGACCAAAGCCGACCTTGCCGAGGATTTTGCTCCGCAGCTCAGGCTTGCGGAAAAACTTGCCTCCGGCGTTTGCGTTTTCGCGGTGAGCGCCGTCACCGGCTACGGGCTTGACCTGCTTTCGGATTACCTGAAGCCCGGAAAGACAATCGTTTTCTTAGGCTCTTCCGGCGTGGGAAAATCCAGTCTTGTGAACGCGATTGCCGGCGAGGAGCTTATGGCGACCGGCGATATACGCGAGGACGACAGCCGCGGACGCCATACGACCACCTTCCGTCAGCTTATCACGTTAAAATCCGGCGTTATGATTATCGACACGCCGGGTATGCGCGAGCTTGGGATGTGGGATGTCACAGAGGGTATCGGTCAGAGCTTTGCCGACGTGGAAGGTTATTTCGGGAAATGCAAATTCCGCGACTGCCGCCATGAAAGCGAACCCGGCTGCGCCGTCAAGGCGGCGATAGAGTGCGGAGAGCTTGCCCGCGAAAGATGGGAAAGCTATCTCAAGCTGAAGCATGAGGCAAGGTTTTCCGACGATAAGGCGGGAGCGCTGCGCGATAAACACAAGAAAAACAAAGAAATAGCTAAAAAGCAAAAGGAAATTCAAGCTCGTCCTACAGAATCCGACTGCCGCCGCGGGGCGGATACAGCAGGCTCAAAACAATCACAAAGACAAGATTACCGCCATAAACCCTGCGGTGAGGTGTTTACATGCAAAAATTGCGGTGCGACGGTTGTTCCCGAAGGCGCGGGGAGCGAACACCGCAATCATTGCCCGAGATGCTTATGCAGCTCTCATGTGGATATCCGACCGGGAGACAGAGCGTCGATGTGCAAAGGCATTATGGACCCTATCGGCGTATGGGTGCGCAGGAACGGCGAATGGGCGATAATACACCGCTGCCGCGAATGCGGCGAGCTGTCGTCAAACCGCATAGCGGCGGACGATAACCCGACGCTGCTTATGTCCATCGCCGTCAAGCCTCTCGCCATTCCTCCCTTCCCGCTGGGCAAGCTGGAACAGGCTACGGGCGGCGGGGATTTACAAACGAACAAATTACAATAATTAATTTATCGCTTTATGCGCAGAGTTATCGAGCAGGAACGGCTTACCTTTCCTGCTCAAGTTGATCGAGCTGATCAAGTTAAACAAATATTACAATAAAAACGGAGATATACAATGAGTTTGGAATTAACGCAGATATTATCAAAAAAGCTGGGTAAAGCAGTTCTTACTGCCGAATATCAAGCAAAGCCGCTTCACGGCGGCACGCTCGGCGATGTAAAACTGCTTACGGGCTGCGCTAAAACCGCGGACGGAGCGGAGGAAATGTTTTCGGTCGTTTGGAAGGCACAGAAAAAATGGGAACGCCCCGGCGACCCGGATTCCTGGCGCAGGGAATATGACTTTTATACTTCCGATATGGAAAACATATTTACCGGGGATTTTCATATTCCGAAGTGCTATCACGCGCAATCGGACGACGGCAAAATACAGCTGTGGCTTGAGTATATCGACGGTGTGTCGGGTTACGAGCTCAATGTCGAAATGCTTGAAACGGCGGCGGAAGCGATAGGGGATTTACAAGGACGGCTATATAAAAACCCCGGTTTATTGAAAAATGTCACCTGCTTGCCGGATACCGAGTACATGAGAAGAGACAACGATGACTGGCACACACAAGCTTATTCGTGCGATTATCTCTGTTCTGATAAATGCCGCATACCCGAACACCTTAAAAAATGGGTCAGAGAAAATCCCCGGGATAACGGTAAATCCATGGAATATAATTATCTTCGTTCCGCCGAATGTAAAATTACGGAGCATTTAAAACAAATGCTTATTGAAATTGATGACAACAGAGATGAAATATTCAAGCAGATAAGCACTTTGCCTGTCACGTTGTGTCACAGAGATTTCTGGATCGAAAATATATTCTACACAAACGGAATCATTACCGCCATCGATTGGGATCGCGTTGGCTGGGGATATATCGGGGAGGATATCGCAAGCCTTATCGCCGATGATACGGAAACCGAAAAGCTTCATGAATATTTCCGTAAGCTAATTCCGGCATATTGCAAAAGCCTTTCTGCTTATATGGATATACCTCAAAACATAAACAATATAATATGGAAAATGATGCTTATAAAATTCGGCTATCGCACTGTTTCGGATTATATGTTTGCGTCTTCGGACGACATAAAAGAGAAATGCATATACAGACTTCAAAAGATATATGAAATGAAGGATATGTAATGAAAAAATTAAACTCCGGCTGTTTTTCACCGGAGTTTTTTATATTGCTTTTTTTATACTGTCTCATATATCCAATGTAACAGCTTGGGTATATTTGTTTCATAACGGCTCAGGTTCTCAAGCGTGGAAAAAACATGATTCGTGCCCATATTCTGCTCTTCGCTGTCGGCGCATTCCATACACAGCGAACGACGCAGGCTGTATTCCAGCCATCCGAGCATGACAAAGCCCTTGTCAGCAACATGTTCCCAGTCGATATCGG
>JAQVQF010000204.1 GCA_028701715.1 Eubacteriales bacterium
AATCGTTTACGCGGCGATGAGGTCATAAGGTCAACGAGCTTATCAAGGCTTATTATATTAGTTTTTACAAGGTAGGTGTATAAAAGCGGGAACGCCGTTTCCAGCCCGGTTATACCGAAAGCGCTGTCCGCGAGTCCGCGGCTTTTTTCCTCCGCCGTGTGGGGCGCGTGGTCGGTGGCTATCATGTCTATCGTACCGTCAGCAAGTCCTTCGAGCAGCGCTTCGCGGTCGCTTTTCCCCCTCAGGGGAGGGTTCATTTTAAACCTGCCGTCCTCTTCGAGCATGGTTTCATCCATGAGCAGATAATGCGGTGCGGTTTCGCAGGTGACGTTTATTCCGGCAGCCTTGGCGCGGCGTATAAGGGACACGGATTCCTTTGTCGAGACATGGCAGATATGATAGGTGCATTCGGTTTCGGAGGCAAGCCGTAAATCGCGCTCTATCTGTCTCCATTCGCTTTCACCGCAAATACCCTTATGATTATGCGCCTTGGCGTATTCACCGTCGTTTATATAACCGCCGTTTAATAAAGTGTTGTCTTCGCAATGAGCGGCGATAATTTTACCGAGCGACTTAGCTTTTAACATAGCCTTGCGCATCATTTCCGCGTCCTGAACCCCGTGTCCGTCGTCGGAGAAGGCGCAGACATACGGAGCAAGGCTTTCCATTGCCGAAAGCTCACAGCCGTTTTCGCCCGCCGTAATCGTACCGTAGGGGAATACGTTGATGACGGCGTCTTTTTGGATAATATCAGTTTCATATTTCAGGTTTTCGGGACAGTCGGGTGTCGGGTTGAGGTTGGGCATGGCGCAGACGTCGGTATAACCGCCGCGCGCGGCCGCCAGCGTGCCGGTATGTACGGTCTCTTTATAAGAAAAACCCGGCTCGCGCAGATGAATGTGAACATCCGCGAAGCCGGGAAAAATTATAAATGATTTGTCTTTGAAAAGTGAAAACGGTTTGTCAAGACTGCTTTTATCCCCGCAGTCCGTATATGCGTTATACGGATTTCTTATCGAATCCATGCTTTCCCCTTATCCGGGCAAAATAAAGCCCCGCTTGAGGCAGGACGGCAAGAAACAAAAGCAATTTTACACGCAATAAGCGCAAAAATACCTTGTATATATTTATATCTTGTCAGTATCCCGTACTGCCCTTAAAGATTTTATTTATTGTATCATCAATACTCTGCTTTGTCAAGTAAAATAATCATATATTGAAAAAATTGAAAAAATAAAATTCTATCTTTATTAAATCGAACCTGCCGAAAGCCTATTGTTGGTTTTTCGGCAGGTTTGAATTTATATACGGCATATGAACTTTGATTATTATTTTATCAGCTTATCAACGGCATTATGGTCATTCTGAGCATGGTACAGCCGTAGGGGATAAGAACTTTTTCCTCCGGTTTGCCTACAGGCGTTCTGTCGTTTGGCGCGGCGGCGCAGAGGTTTTCGAACCGTTCGTCGTTTTCCCAATTTATTTCCCGCATTGTCGCTTTTACGGTTACGGGCGGTGTTTCGTCCGAAAAGGGAAGCGGCGGTATGTCATGCTCCTCCGACTCGAATATGTCGGAAGCAAAGGCATAATTCCACTTTGACTTTGGATAAAGCTCGTAGTCACAATAAGGGAACTTTCTTATAACGCCGTCTTTTTCATACTCGTGCATAAACTTTTCGTATTCCACCGGGAACGAATAGAAGAGCGGCCCGTAACGCAGAACATACATATCTTTGGGCATTGCCTCAAGCTCAAAATCGAAGTCAAAAACGACATTTACAGCGATTTCGCCTTCCCACAGACGGCTTAGGGTGTAAATCCCTCCGGGGACAGCCAAAGAGCCGTCAATAACGGCGTATTCGGCAGAAGCGGGAATGCGGATGCCAAGCTCAAAGGCGACGGGCTTTTCTGTTTTTACCGTATATTTAAGCGATTTTTTAAAAGGATAGCCTGTTTCAAGGCTAATGTTTACCTTAACGCCGTTTATTTCCGTATCAAGCGTCGCGGGTACGGGAACGGCCGATAGTATTCCCCCGTCATATTTCATAAACGATGTCAGCGCAAGCTTGGGCCAGCCCTGCCCCATGTTGGCGGTGCAGCAGCCGTAATTCGGTTCGAGCCCGTATATATGCGCGTCCGGTGAGTTTGTGGTAAAATGGGAGCCGTTTTTGAAAGCGACGCAGGCCATCTGATTTGCCATCTGGTCATACTGATGCGTCCACATATCAGGTGACATCGCGGCGGGCAGGGAATTGAAGGCGGCATCCTCAAGCCTGTCAAGCCAAGCGGTATCCCCGGTAACACTAAACAGCACCTCATAGGAATACATCGCTTCGACTATGCTGCAAAGCTCCGCTCCGCGTGTGGGCGAATTACCCGCGAGCACCTCGTCGCCGTTGAAATGGGCTGGTATGGCGCCGTGGTATTCCATCAAAAAGCTGTATGCCTTTTCCGCGAATCCCATATCGTCGTCTCCCGTTGTTTGCGAAGCGAGAGCGCTTGACTTCAGCATCATCGCAAGATTAACTATATGACCTTCAAAGTTCCATTCTTTATTCGGTTCCTTGAATTTCGGGTCGGTTAACAGCCAGTCATAGCTTGCGCCCTGAGATTGCAATTCCTTTGCGAGATCGAGCAGCCATTCCTCACGGGTGCTTTCATAAACGCGGTATATGGGAATAAGACATTCAAACCACCTGAATTTGCCCCACGCTTTAAGCGGGTTGTCTTTTATATGCTCCTTCAGATTCCGCAGAGCTTTTTCCGCGGCGTCGAGTCCTTTGCTCCCACCGTAAAGCGCAAGCACCTTGCAAATAAGAAACGCCGCCCATATGTCGTAAGACGCTCTTTCGGCGTCGCCGCAGGGACATATCCAGCCGTCGGGTTTCTGGTTTGATATAATCGTGTCAATATATCTGTCGGTGCGGTCGATCATAGCTTTGTCGCCGAGCAGATGAGACAGGGGGATAAATCCGTCGAGCCAGCAGGGTACGCGTTCCCAGCCTTCCCGGTTTCCGCCGATCCAGCCGCTGTCGCGCACGTCCGGCCAGACTTTATCGAGGTTCCCTGACAATCCCTTCGCCTGGGCGATGAGTATATCTCTCAGCCACCCGGCGGGTTTAATATCATTCATATTATAAAATGAGTATTTCGGATATCTGTACATAAATAAAAACCTCCGTCCCGGATAATTATAGCCCGTATTACGGCATGTGTCAAGCGTTGTGTTGACATTTGTGTTTTACGGTGTATAATAATTTTAAAAAGGAAACAGTTGAGAGGTTTGACGATGTTTACGTTCATCGATTATGAAAACTGGAACAGAAAAGAAATATACGAAAAATTTTTCGGTTATACATACAGCGTAACCGCGGAAATCGACATTACCGATTTCAGAGAAAAAACCAAGTCGAAAGGTTATAAATTCTATCCTTCGATATGCTGGGCGATAGGTAAAACGGTAAATTCCGACGCGGATTACCGCTTTGCGCGAATGAACGGAAAGCCGGGCTGTTATGATAAGCTGAAGGTGCATTTCAACCTTTTAAGAAACGACGGCAGCAATCTTTTCTCCCATGCCGTCACTCCGTTTACGGAGGAT
>JAQVQF010000205.1 GCA_028701715.1 Eubacteriales bacterium
GTGAGGCTTGTTCTTGCGAAGATATTTCGACCATGTGTAGCGGCATATTTTATATATGTACGCGTCCATATTGTCGATTTGCTTTTCGGGAAAAGCGATTCCGCAAAGAGCGAGAACGATTTCCTGTGATAAGTCGTCGGCTTCAAATGTGTCACGGGTTTTGGAGTATGCGAAGCCGTATATCTTCTTTGCATATTCGGAAATGAGCGATTCGGAAAATTTCAAATTTCTCACCTGCCTTTCGCTATATAAGTACCGTTATGAAGGTATTTGTTTGCGTTTTAACATAAATATTTTATCACAATAATTTATCTGAGTCCAGTTAAAAATCAAGCAACGGGGATTGATTGTTCCGGGCGGTTTTTATAAAATTTTCCTTGACATAACCGATATGTCATGATATAGTATATTTAATTAAGGTCCATTGAATAAATTAAAAACCAAGCCGCGATGCGGCTTTCCCGGTTTTTTTATTTATTCAAGTGTAATAGATACACCGGATTCAGTGAAACATCAAGAAATGCTGTAAATTCATAAAAACTTCAGTTCTTATGAATTTATGCGAACATTAATTATAATAAATTCTTATCAAGAGAGGCGGAGGGAACTGCCCTGTGAAGCCCGACAACCTGCGTCGTGTCAGGCATTAAACGTTGAACGTTTAACGTTGCCCGCGTAAGGTGTCAATTCAGCGAAGCAATTACTTCGGCAGATGAGAACATAGGCGCTGCCGTATATTTCGTCTGTGTTCACAGACGTTTTTTATTGCCCAAAAAGGAAAGCATATTATATGAGAATACCGGTAAAGAATAGGAATTTTTCGGCTTTTATATCCGAAAATATCCGGTAAGCTATAATAAGAGAATATAATATAACAGAAAGGATATTCATTTACATGTCAGTCAAAACGGACTTTTTGAAAAGCTTTTTTACCTCGGAATCGGTAACCGAGGGACACCCCGATAAAATCTGCGACCAGATATCCGACGGCGTACTCGACGCCATCATTGCCAGCGATCCTATGGCAAGGGTCGCCTGCGAGACTGCCGTAACCACCGGTCTTGTTTTGGTTATGGGTGAAATAACCACCGCCTCCTATGTCGATATCCCCTCCATCGTCAGGTCGACAATACAAAAAATAGGCTATGATTCCTCGGAAAAGGGCTTTGACGCTTTAACCTGCGGTATCATTACCTCCATAAACGAACAATCGCCCGACATAGCTCTCGGCGTGAACAAATCGCTTGAGGCAAAGGAGGGCGCGTTGAATGACAAATACGATACCGGCGCCGGTGATCAGGGTATGGTTTTCGGATATGCCTGCGACGAGACCGATTGTCTTATGCCGCTGCCGATATATCTGGCTCACAGACTTGCGGAAAAGCTTACCGATGTACGTAAATCGGGGCTGCTTCCCTATCTGCGCCCCGACGGAAAAACACAGGTCACGGTTGAATATCATGACGGTATCCCCGCGAGAGTGGACGCGGTGGTGGTTTCATCTCAGCACGCGGCCGAAATCGGGCTTGATAAAATACGCGAGGATGTTATACGGGAGGTTATTCTGCCGGTTATACCCGCGGAATTTTACGATAAAAACACTAAAATATATGTTAACCCTACCGGGAGATTCGTAATCGGCGGACCCAACGGCGATTCCGGTCTTACCGGACGTAAAATAATAGTGGATACCTACGGCGGCTACGCCTGCCACGGCGGCGGAGCGTTTTCCGGCAAGGATCCCACAAAAGTAGACCGTTCGGCGGCATATATGGCGCGCTATGTGGCAAAAAATATCGTCGCAGCGAAGCTGGCGAAAAAATGCGAAATACAGATAGCCTATGCCATAGGCGTAGCGCGTCCGCTTTCGGTGCACGTCAATACCTTCGGTACAGGTAAATACGACGATGAACGGCTTGCGACGGTTGTCACGCAGCTGTTCGATTTAAGACCCGCCGCAATTATTGAAAAGCTTGATTTAAGAAAGCCCGTTTATTCAAAGCTTGCGGCTTACGGTCATTTCGGACGCGAGGAGCTGGGTGTCAAATGGGAAGATACCGATATGGCAAAGGCAATTAAGGACAGCCTTGAATAATATATAATCAAATGCGTCATATAACAGAAGGGAGCAACAATATGAAAAAGCTATTATCCGCAACCCTCGCGTTTTTGTTCATCCTCGGCAGCGTAACGTTTACACCCGTAACCGCACCCGCCGAGGCGTTGAACCAATCCGCATATGAGTTAATTGAAGAAGCCGTGGAAAATCTTGACGATACCGTTAATATCTCATCCTGTATGGTTGTTTATGATCAGGTGCATTCCTCTTCTCCGGAGCTTTCCGAAATCCTCGAGAGGCTGAGAAACAACCGACCCGACTTTTTCTATTTTTCCTACTCCGTTAACTTCAGCGTCATGTCCTCCGACGGCGGACATACATATTATATAACCAATATTACATTGTTTTATGATATGAATAAGGACGATATACCCGCCGCCATAAATTATGTAAACGGTAAAATCGACGGCATTATAGATGATATCGCTTACATAAATGAGCTTACCCAGCTTCAACAGGCGCTGTCGGTACACGATTATCTGGCGGTAAATTTCAATTATGATTATTCGCTCGATAACGCCGACGTTTATTCCATGCTCAGCGAAAAAGTGGGGGTCTGTCAAGCGTTTACTGGGCTGTATATGATGATTCTTAAAAAGCTGGGGATTACCGTTTCATGGTCCTCCAGCGCTGATATGAACCATATATGGAATCTTGTTAAGCTTGACGGGAACTGGTATCATGTCGATACCACATGGGACGATTCGTCAACCACAGGACGTGTTTATCACTATTATTTCCTGCAGAGCGACGCCGCCTGGGCGGATCCCCTCAAGGAAGGAATAGGAAACCATTACAACTGGACGGACGATTATACCTGCTCCGACACCGCCTATGACACTTATTACTGGACCAATGTTATTTCGCCCATAATATTTTATGATTCAAACGAATGCTATTTTATCAGGTATACCGGCACTTCAACCATCGGAATGCTGATGAAGCATACGGATAATTCGGATTCGGAAATGGCACATATCAATGACCGTTGGTTCGTTTACGAAAGCACCACGTCATATTATCCCGGCTGCTATTCCGGGCTGGACGCATACGGGAAATATCTGTATTATAATACTCCCGACACGATATACCGTTTTGATACCGAAAATAACAGCTCCGAATCGATTTTCCATTCCGATACTCTTGACGGCAGCATATACGGCATAAATGTTACGCCGTCCGCGGAAGGCTGTATCATTCAATATGAAGTGGCAAAATCCCCGGATGATACGGAGGGTCAGATATATTACACAACGGATAACCCCGAATGCGCTTTCGGGCATGTTTACGGCGACTGGGAAATCACAACCGAACCTACCGAAACAACAACGGGTGTCAGAACCCGCACCTGTTCGGTTTGCGGCGGCACGGAAGAGGAAGCGGTTCCCCTTCTTTCCACCGAAAACGGATATGTTTATTCGGTGGATACACAGCCTACCGGCAGCACAGACGGGCT
>JAQVQF010000037.1 GCA_028701715.1 Eubacteriales bacterium
CGCGCTGAAGGTCGAGGTGGGATATATAAACCGCCCCGCCTTTTTTTCTGAAGAACACTCTTACGGGCAGCATCGTTTCACACCTCCCAAGCTGTTGGCGCCGCAGCCGGCGCATTTGGTGCGGCAGTCCGGCGTGGTTGCCTCCTCTTTCGCCTTTTCACTTTCGCGCATCAAAAACGCCTTATCCACCCCGCAGGATATATGGTCCCACGGCAGCACCTCGGTATATTCCCTTTCGCGGTTGGCGTAAAAAGCCGGATCTATACCGCATTTTTCGAAAATATCCATCCAGTTTTCAAAGGAGAAAAATTCGTCCCAGCCGTCAAAGCGTTGTCCGCGCAGCACCGCTTCGGCGACCGCCTCGGAAAGCCTTCTGTCCCCGCGGGCGAACACCGCTTCTATGAAGCTGACCTTTGCCGTATGATAATTATACGTTATTTTTTTGGTCTTTATCTCTCCGCGAAGCAGCCGCTGCTTTCTTTCCAATTCCTCGATGGTATCCTGAGCCGCCCACTGGAAGGGGGTAAACGGCTTCGGCACAAAGCAGGAAACGGAAACGGTGACATTTAAGAATTTACCGGGTCTGCCGCTTTCAAAATACGAGTTGACAATGTTTTGAGCAAGAAGCGCTATTCCCTTTATATCCTCGTCGGTTTCGGTGGGCAGCCCGTTCATAAAGTACAGCTTGATGTTCTGCCTGCCGTTGTCGAAAGCCATACGGCAGGAATTCAATATTTCTTCCTCGGTGATATTCTTGTTTATCACATCGCGCAGCCGCTGCGTTCCCGCCTCGGGCGCGAAGGTAAGCCCTGATTTTCTGACCGACATTACCTTTTTCATAAGCTCGCCGTAAAAGGCGTCGATACGCATGGAAGGCAGCGAAAGGCTGATTTTCTTTTCCTCCGTCCATGCAAGCAGCTTATTTATCAATTTATCGATTTCGGTATAATCGGATATGGAAAGAGATGAAAGAGATATTTCGTCGTAGCCCGTGTTCATTACGCTCTCATAGGCGCATTTATCCAGCACCTCGCAGGATTTTTCCCTGCAGGGGCGGTATATCATCCCCGCCTGACAGAAACGGCAGCCGCGCGTACAGCCGCGGAACACCTCAAGGGTTATTCTGTCATGAACCGTTTCAAGAAAGGGTATTTCAAATTTCGTGGGGAAATCAACCTTATCCATATCGGCTATTATTCGTTTGGTCACCTTTGCCGGTACGTCGGGATATTTGGGTAAAACGCTTTGTATCGTGCCGTCGTCGTTGTATTTTACGTCGTAAAGCGACGGAACATAGTTACCGGGAATATGAGAGGCAAGACGCAGAAATTCCGATTTTTTCTTGCCTTCTTTTTTACAATCCCTTAAAAGAGCGCATATTTCGCACAGGCTTTCCTCTCCCTCTCCGATTGAAAAAAGGTCAAAGAAATCCGCCACCGGTTCGGGGTTGTATGAGCAGGGACCTCCCCCGATAATAACGGGATAATCCTCCCCTCTTTCGGCGGCATAAACGGGAATGCCCGAAAGGTCGAGCATATTAACCACATTGGTGTACGACAGCTCGTATTGCAGGGTAAAAGCCACCATATCGAAAGCCTTCAGCTCGTTGCCGCTCTCAAGCGCATATATGGGCAAACGATTTTCCCGCAGCAGCTTTTCGTAATCGTCCCACGGGGCGTATGAGCGTTCGCACCAGACATAATCAAGCTTGTTTAAGCAGTGCGAAAGTATCTTCACGCCGAGATTGGACATGCCTATTTCATAGGTGTCGGGAAAGCAGAAGCATACGCGGACGTCCGCCTTGTCTTTGTCCTTGTATGTCGAGCCGTACTCCCCGCCGGTGTATCTTCCGGGCTTTTCCACCTTTTTAAGCAGAGGAAGATATTTGTCTTTAATCATTTTGCAAAACCTTTCTCAAATATTCGCCGGTGTATGAGGCGGAATTTGCGGCAACCTCCTCCGGCGTGCCTTCGGTTATCACCGTTCCGCCGTTGTCTCCGCCGTCCGGACCGAGATCGATTATATAATCGGCCGTCTTTATAAGCTCAAGATTATGCTCAATAACCACAACGGTATTGCCGGCTTCGACCAGTCTCTGCAGGATGTCGCGCAGCTTGTCCACATCGGCTGTATGAAGCCCGGTTGTCGGTTCGTCTAAAATATAAAGGGTTTTTCCCGTGCTTCTGCGGGAAAGCTCGGTGGCGAGCTTCACCCTTTGAGCTTCGCCGCCGGAAAGCGTTGTGGCGGGCTGTCCTATCTTGATATAACCCAGCCCCACTTCCGAAAGAGTGACAAGCTTGCGGAAAATCGAAGGATAGTTCCTGAAAAATTCCAGCCCCTCGTCCACGGTCATTTCCAGCACGTCATATATGGATTTCCCTTTGTATTTTATCTCCAGCGTTTCGCGGTTGTAACGCTTTCCCTTGCACACGTCGCAGGTGACATATACGTCGGGGAGGAAATGCATTTCAATGGTAATCGTACCGTCGCCCTCGCAGGCTTCGCATCGTCCGCCTTTAATATTAAAGGAAAACCGTCCTTCCCTGTAGCCTCTCGCTTTGGCTTCGGGCGTGGAGGAGAACACGGATCTTATATCCGTAAACATACCCGTATAGGTTGCCGGGTTGGAGCGGGGATTGCGGCCTATGGGCGACTGGTCTATGTTTATGACCTTGTCTATTTCCTCCATACCCTCGATACGGTCGTATTTACCCGGTATAAGGGTGTATTTCCCCAGTTCCCTGGCAAGTCCTTTATATAAAATGGCGTTTACCAGCGACGATTTGCCCGAACCGCTCACCCCGGTCACGCATATAAATCTGCCCAAGGGAAAGCCGACGGTCAAATCCTTAAGATTGTTTTCCTTCGCTCCCACAACGGTAATGCGCTTTCCGTTTCCGGTTCTTCTTTCGGAAGGCACGGCTATTTTTCTCCTGCCGGAAAGGTAGTCGCCGGTTATGGATTTTTCGCATTCAAGAATTTCCTCCGGGGTTCCGGCAAAAACCACCTCGCCCCCGTGCACGCCCGCGCCGGGGCCTATATCGACGATATAATCGGCTTCCTTCATGGTTTCCTCGTCATGTTCGACGACAATAACGGTGTTGCCGATATCGCGCAGCTCCTTGAGCGTTTTTATAAGCTTGCAGTTGTCGCGCTGGTGAAGCCCGATGGAAGGCTCGTCAAGGACATACATAACCCCCACAAGCGCCGATCCTATCTGGGTTGCCAGTCTGATTCTTTGCGCTTCCCCGCCGGAAAGCGAGCCCGCGCTTCTGGCAAGGGTCAGATAATCCAGCCCGACGGCGTTCAAAAAGCCGATACGCGCTTTAATTTCTTTTATTATTTCCTTGCTTATGACAAGCTCTGTGGGCGTAAGCTTGAGATTTACAAAAAATTGAAGCGATTTGCTTATGGGAAGGCGGCAAAGCTCCATAATGTTTAACCCGTCCACGGTGACGGAGAGAGATTCTTTTTTTAATCTCATGCCTCCGCAGGCGGGACACGGGACGTTTTCCATATAATCTTCGAAATATACCCGCTGTTCGGGATTGGCGTTGGTGTCGTAACGGCGTTTTATTGTGGGAATGATGCCCTCATATCTCGGTTCGCCTATATTCCTGCGCCTTGTGTTCATGTTTTTTATATTGCCGAAAAGCAGCACGTCATACGCTTCCGTCGAATAATCCTTAAGCGGCGTATGGATATCGAAGCCGTAAAATTTTCCGAGCAGATTGAAGAAGTTTCCCGAATAAGAGCCGGGTTCTATCGATTTGAAGCCGTTTACAATCACCGCGCTGCCGAACAGCGAAAGGGATTTGTCGGGAATAATTTTTTCGGGCGACACCACAAACGACATACCCAGTCCCTGGCATGCCTCGCACGCGCCCGCCGGAGCGTTAAAGGAAAACATACGCGGAGCAAGCTCGCCTATCGAAACTCCGTGGGTTTTACAGGCGTAATTCTGGGAAAACATCATCTCGTCCTCCCCGCCGTCATCAAGAGGCACAACTATCTTCGTAATGCCGCCGGAAAGAGAGGAGGCCGTTTCTATACTGTCAGCCAGCCGCTTGCGGATATTCGCCCTGTCCATAACAAGGCGGTCGACCACTATGTCTATATTATGTTTTTTATTCTTGTCAAGCTCGATTTTTTCGTCGGTGTCGTACATAGAGCCGTCTATCCGCACTCTCACATATCCCGAACGTCTTGCGTCCTCAATAACCCTTTCATGCATACCTTTTTTATCGCTGATCACGGGCGACAGCACCATAAAACGGGTGCCGTCCTCCAGTGTAAGCACATGGTCGACAATCTCGTCGACGGTTTGCTGGTCGATAACCTCCCCGCATATAGGACAATGCGGCACGCCTATGTTGGCGTAAAGCAAACGCAGGTAGTCATATATTTCGGTAACCGTACCCACCGTTGACCGCGGATTGCGGGAGGTGGTTTTCTGGTCGATGGATATTGAGGGCGACAAGCCCTCGATAACATCCACATCGGGCTTGTCCAGCTGGCCTAAAAACTGGCGCGCATAGGAGGAGAGAGATTCCACAAACCTCCTGTGGCCTTCCGCGTACAGCGTATCGAAGGCGAGCGACGACTTGCCGGAGCCCGAAAGCCCGGTCATAACGGTTAATTTTCCGCGGGGAATGGTGAGCGAAACGTTTTTGAGGTTGTGAACCCTCGCGCCTTTTATAATAATATCTCCTGCCATATGTGCGTTTTGCCTTTCTTAATCCATAAGCCTTTTTATACGGTCTCTGATAAGCGCCGCCGACTCGAAATCCAGTTCCTTTGCGGCTTGCTTCATATCCCTGACAAGCTTTTCGATAATTTTTTTCTTTTCCGCCGCATTGAGCTTCGATATGTTTACCTGCTTTGTTTCCTCGGCGGAGGATATCGCCAGCGGCATCCTTATTTCTTTAATAATGGTCTTGGGCGTTATCCCGTGGGCTGTATTATATTCGTGTTGAATTTCACGGCGTCGGTTGGTTTCCCGGATTGCCCTGTCCATGGAATTGGTCATGTTATCCGCGTACATGATAACCTTGCCGTTGACATTGCGCGCCGTCCTGCCTATTATCTGGATAAGTGAGGATTCGCTCCGCAGGAAGCCCTCCTTGTCGGCGTCGAGTATCGCCACGAGCGAAACCTCCGGCAGATCAAGCCCCTCGCGCAACAGATTTATACCGATAAGGACATCGAATTCGCCCTTTCTTAAATCCCTCAGTATTTCCATGCGTTCGATGGTTTCTATATCATAATGCATATAGCGGCAGCGCATGCCGTAGTTTTCCATATAATCGGAAAGGTCCTCAGCCATATGCTTGGTGAGCGTGGTTATCAGCACGCGTTCGTTCTTTGCCGCCCTGTCCTTTATTTCGCCTATAAGGTCGTCTATCTGACCCTTTACCGGCCGTACCTCAATTTGCGGATCAATAAGCCCGGTCGGGCGTATTATCTGCTCCGCAATTTGGTCGGACAGGCTTTTTTCATATTCGGCGGGAGTGGCGGAAATGTATAAGGTTTGACCCTTTTTTTCAAGATATTCCTCAAACCGAAGCGGTCTGTTGTCATAAGCGGAGGGAAGTCTGAAGCCGTAATCGATTAGATTTTTCTTTCTCGCGGTGTCCCCGCGCGACATTCCCCTCACCTGCGGTACGGTTACATGGCTTTCGTCTATAAACATAAGATAATCCGACGGAAAATAATCGAGCAGCGTATACGGGGTGGAACCCGGCTCGCGTCCCGAAAGCACGCGGGAATAGTTTTCCACGCCGGAGCAATAGCCGATTTCCCTTATCTGTTCTATATCATAATTCACTCTTTCGACTATACGCTGAGCTTCTATGAATTTGCCCTGTTCTTCGAACCAGGCGGCACGCTCTCCCTTTTCCTTCTCAATCTCCATCAGCGCTCTTTCACGCAGCTCCTCGCTCGTCACATAATGCGAGGCAGGATAGATTGACACATGCTGAAGGCGTGTCACCGCTTCACCGGTGGTTGTGTTAATAACGGAAATGCGTTCCACCTCGTCGCCCCAGAATTCCGCCCTCACCGCGTCGGAATCGGTATTGGAAGGAAATATTTCCACCGTGTCGCCGCGCACGCGGAAGGTGTTGCGGACAAAATCCATATCGCCTCTCACATACTGTATGGCGACAAGCCTTTTTATCACGTCGTCGCGGGATATCTTCATCCCCGCCCGCAGCGATACGACATGACGCCGGTATTCTTCCGGATCGCCCAGCGAATAGATACAGGAAACCGAAGACACTATTATTACGTCCTTTCGCTCGAAAAGCGCGGATGTCGCCGAATGGCGGAGCTTGTCTATCTCTTTGTTTATAGACGAATCTTTTTCGATATATACGTCCTTGCCGGGCACATAGGCTTCCGGCTGATAGTAATCGTAATAGGATACGAAGTATTCCACGGCGTTGTGCGGAAAATATTCCTTGAATTCCGAGCAAAGCTGCGCAGCCAGCGTCTTGTTGTGCGCCAGCACAAGGGTTGGCTTGTTCACGTTGGCGATGATATTCGCCATGGTAAAGGTTTTACCCGAGCCTGTCACGCCGAGGAGCACCTGATTTTTATAGCCCTTTATAATGCCTTCCGTCAGCTTTTCGATAGCCTTCGGCTGGTCGCCGGTAGGCTTATATGCGCTTTCGAGTACAAATCCGTCCATGCCGAAAACCCCGCTTTCACAGCTCCGATATTTAATAATAACCGCCGGGAAATTATCATAATATTATACCACAAAATCCCCGGCGTGTAAATATAAAACGAGAAATTGCTTTATATTGTTTTTAAATTTTCTGTAACATTATATCAGGGTGAATTTGCGGGGCGTAAATTTACCGCTTTTTTTGTTTTATGAAAACAGCCGCGCTATACTGGCAAAAATGAAGCAGATTATTATACCCGTCAAGGTCGGGACCAGGAACGCCAGCGCCGTCCATTTAAGGCTTTGAGTTTCTTTCCGTACGGTAAGGCAAGTGGTTGAGCACGGCCAATGCATAAGCGAAAAAAGCATAGTGCTTATCGCGGTTATCCAGGTCCATCCGTTATCGGTTAACAGCCGCTTCAGCTCGCTTAAATTATCCGGTTCCGTTATACTGCCCGAAGCCATATATGTCATTATAACAATCGGTATAACGATTTCATTGGCGGGAAATCCCAAAATAAACGCCATCAGAATAACCCCGTCCATTCCCAGCAGCCTGCCGAACGGATCTAAAAAGCCCGAGCAATGCAAAAGCAGCGTCGTATCGCCAATAGTTATATTCGCCATCATCCATATGACAAGGCCCGCAGGCGCGGCGACCATCGCCGCCCGCCCCAGCACGAACAGAGTTCTGTCGAATATCGAACGAACAAGCACTCTGCCGATTTGCGGCTTTCGGTACGACGGCAGCTCCAGCGTAAAGGACGAGGGCAGGCCTTTCAGCACCGTCACGGACAATAATTTTGATATTGATAACGTCATAAAGACGCCAAGAATTATGACACAGGTAAGCAATACGGCCGAAAAAAGCGATTGAAACGGCATAATGAAAACGCCGGTAAAAAACATGGTTATTATGGCAATCAAGGCGGGAAAACGTCCGTTGCAGGGGACAAAGCTGTTGGTTATCGTCGCAATAAGCCTTTCACGCGGGGAATCGATGATTCTGCATCCTATAACGCCCGCGGCGTTGCAGCCGAATCCCATGCACATGGTAAGCGCCTGCTTGCCGCAGGAACCGCTCTTTTTAAAATACTTATCCAAATTGAACGCAACCCGCGGCAAATAGCCCGAATCCTCAAGCAGGGTGAACAAGGGGAAAAATATCGCCATCGGCGGCAGCATGACCGCAACGACCCACGCCAGCACACGGTAAACGCCGAGCACCAGCGCTCCGTGAAGCCAATCGGGAGCAGACACAGCCCGGAAAGCGCCGGTGAGTACATCCTGCAGCCAGAACAAGGCGTCCGAAAGCAGACGAGAAGGATAATTCGCCGCCGTTATGGTCAGCCAGAAAACAAACATGACCAGCAGTATCATAATCGGAAAACCGGTGAGCCTGCTTGTCAGTATCATGTCAATTTTCCTGTCCTTTGAGTTGTAATCGGTTTTTTCGAAGCGTACCGTTTCGCGGCATATATCCTCCGCGGCGCGGACAAGGCCCGATACGATTTCGTCGCGCAGTTTATCCGTACCGATACCGGCTTCCGATAAGGTCCTCCTTGCCTCGGTCAATGCCTTATTTATATCTTCATCGGATAAAATATCGTACCCGAGAAATTTGTTTAAAGCCTCTGTAAGCGATAGGTCATTATCCAAAAGCCTTAGGCTCAGCCAGCGTAAATCTATTCTTTCCTTTATTTTGTCCTCCAGCGTGGGTTGCAATATTCTCACGGCGTTTTCGATATATTCGGCATATCGGATATGAAAACGGTCTTTTTTTTCGTTTAATGATATAACCTCATTCAGCGATTCCATAAGCTTATCTGCGCTTTTTTTCTTTCTCGCCGTTGTCCCCACAACCGGCACGCCCAGCTTTTCGGAAACCGCATCCAAATCAATAAATATTTTTTTCTTTTTCGCCTCGTCCATAAGATTTATGCAGACAACCGCTTTTTCGGTAATTTCCAGTGTCTGAAGCACAAGGTTTAGATTGCGTTCCAGACACGTGGCGTCGCAGACGATGACAACCGCGTCATTGCCCCCGAAACATATAAAATCCCGCGCAACCTCTTCCTCCGCCGAATGCGCCATCAGGGAATATGTACCCGGGATATCGACAAGAACGTATGACATACCCGCGTAGCCGCAATAGCCCAGAGCGCTCGCAACCGTTTTGCCCGGCCAGTTGCCCGTATGCTGTTTCATGCCCGTTAGGCTGTTGAACAGTGTGCTTTTACCCACATTGGGATTGCCCGCAAGCGCTACGATTTTTTCATCTTCGGCTCTTTTTTTAATTACAGGTCCGCAATCGATTGCTTTAATCCCCGTGGAATCGCTGGTAAGCCCCATTATCGTTACCCCGTTATATTTTATACGACCGATACGGTCGCGGAATCCTCGGGCCTGAGAGCGATAACCGCGCCCCTGATTAAGTAAGCGACCATGTTTCCGTCGGGGCTTTTCTGCAAGCATTCCACCTCGGTACCTTCGATAAGTCCAATATCCAAAAGCCGCCTGCGTATGCTCCCCGTTGACGTCAGAGAGCTGACTTTAGCGGATTGCCCTTTTTTTAAATCCTTGAGAGTGTACGAATATATATTATTCATAAAATAGTCCGCCTTATAATAAATTTAGGATAAGGAAACTTTGTTTCCCGTATGTTATCATTATACGTCGGCGCTTTGGCGTTGCCACATATAAAGGAAAAAATATGTTTTATTAAGCGGAGGGGGTAAAGCTGACATGGACGACGGATCTGACTTTTACACTTTTCAAAAACACAAGCCGAACAGCGGCACCCGGATAACCTCTTCCATGGAAGATTATCTCGAGATGATTTGCAGATTGTTTAAAAAGCAGGATATCGTACGCATTAACGAGCTTGCGGAAAAGCTGCATGTCAGACCGTCCTCCGCTTCCAAAATGGTGGGTAACCTTAAATATTCGGGACTGGTTACCTTTGAAAAATACGGCTATATAAAGCCCACGGATTCGGGCTTTTCCGTGGGCGAATATCTGTTATACAGACACGATGTGCTGAACCGTCTTTTGTGTTTGATAAATAAATCAGAAAACGAAACCGAGCAGGTGGAAAAAATAGAGCATTTTTTCGATGAAAATACCGTTAGGAATATAGATAAATTTTTAAAAAGTAAAATTTAAACAGTACTCATAACCCGATAACCGCAAAAACGACGCAAAAAAAGCCGGGATACCCGGTTTTTTGCGATTATTATATCCTACAGCAATTCGATAAGCTTTTCCGCATCCTCCGCCTTGGTAGCCCAGCTTGTCACAAAACGAACCACGGTATGCTCCTTGCCGTATTTTTCCCAGATCTCAAACGTGGCGTGCTCCCGCAGCTCTGCCATTTTTGCGTTTTCCAGAAGCACGAATTTCTGGTTGGCGGGCGCGCCGTACATCATAGTGTAGCCTTTTGCCCTAAAGCCTTCTTCCAGCCTTGCAGCGATTTCCACGGCATGGCGCGAAATTTTATAATAAAGGTCTTCGGTAAACAGAGCGTCGAATTGTATTCCGAGCAGCCTTCCCTTGGCGAGCAGCCCGCCGTGCTGCTTGATCATCGTGACAAAATGTTTGATTCTTCCCTTTTTAGGTATAACCACCGCTTCTCCGAACAATGCGCCCACCTTGGTGCCGCCTATATAGAACACATCGGTGTGCCGCGCTATATAGGGCAGAGTTACATCTGTACCGTCCGCCGCAAGAGCGTAGCCCAGTCTCGCCCCGTCGAGGAACAGAGGTATATCATACTCCGTACATATCTCTTTAAGCCGCTTCAATTCATTTGCGGTATAGAGCGTGCCGCGCTCCGTCGGATGGGATATATATACCATGCCGGGATAAACCATATGATCTTTTGCTTCGTCGGAATGATACGATACAAGCAGCGCTTTCAAGGATTCCGGTTCTATTTTACCGCTCTTGTTGGGAATGGTGATAACCTTATGCCCTGAAGCCTCCACCGCTCCCGATTCATGGACGGCGATATGCCCGGTATCCGCGGCGACGACGCCCGCGTAGGGCGGCAGCAGCGAATCTATGACCGTGGCGTTTGTCTGTGTGCCGCCCACAAGGAAAAACACATCGGCGTCCGGCAAGCCGCAGACGCTTTTTATTTTTTCTTTCGCCATGTCGCAGTAAATATCCGTGCCGTAGCCGGGAGTCTGTATAAAATTAGTTTTAATAAGCCTTTCAAGCACGTCGGGGTGCGCCCCCTCCATATAATCGCTGTCGAAATGTAGCATAAATTAACTCCTGATTATAATATCGTTTAATCTGCTTTTTACGTATGCCATATCCTCCGCGGAGGGTATCCGTTCTTTGCGGTTTTCGGGTGATAATCCGAGCTGTTTTCTTTTTGACGATCCATAGATATGAAAAGGTAAAAGCTCGACACCCGCGCAGTTTTTCAGCCTGGAAAACATTTTTATCAAGCCTTGATAATGAACGTCATCCATATTTACGCTTTTTACCATTATACAGCGTAAAACTGTTTTTATTCCCAACGAATCGGCACAAATAAGATTGTTATGTATTATATCCGGATAAACACCGGTGCATTTTTTATGCCTTTCGCCGTCGGTGTCCTTAATATCGTAAAGCAGAAGATCGGTGTACGGCGCGATGCTTATAAAAATTTTCATATCGGTATATCCGCAGGTTTCAATACAGGTATTCAAGCCCGCTTTTTTCGCGGCTTTCAACAATGAAAGCGAAAATCCGGGGAAAGCAAGCGGTTCCCCGCCGGAAAGCGTTATGCCGCCCTCTGTGCCGTAAAACGCTTTATCCCGCATTACCGTTTTCATTATATCGCCGACCGTATATTGTGTCGCGGTAAGCGAAAGCGCTCCGGCAGGGCAAACATCACAGCATTTCCCGCAGGAAACGCAGAAGCTTCTGTTAAATATATGCCCGTTGACGAATGAGTGACAGCCGTTGGGACATGCCGCGCCGCATAAGCCGCAGCATATACAGCCTTGATTAACGTAAAGAATTCCGGGTTTATACAGCCGAGCTTCCGGATTATGACACCATACACAGTCAAGCGGGCAGCCCGACATGAATACGACCGTTCTTATTCCGGGTCCGTCATGGGTGGAAAAGCGTTGAATGCTCGTTATATATGGAGTTTTCACAGCCTGTTCTCCGATTTTTCCATTATCATCCGCTGCCATTCGCTGTCAAGCGTCACGAATCTTGCATTCCAGCCGGAAACGCGCACCGACAGTGATTTATAGTTTTCGGGATGCGCCTGCGCGTCGCGCAGTACTTTTACGTCAACCACATCCGCCTGCATAAAAAAGCCGCCGAGTTCGCAAAAGCCGTCGAACAGAGAAATCAGAGCTTTTTTACCGCTCTCGCCTTCCACGGCCGAGGGATGAAGCGCAAGGTCGAGCGCAGCGCCCGTACCCAGCAGCGTCAGGTCGGCTTTGCAGTGAGAGCGTATCATCGCGGTGACGCCCGCCGTATCCGTCCCGGGTGTGGGAGACGCATTGGGCGCGAGAATAGCTCCGCGTTCGGAACCGAAAGGGGTTGCCTTTCTTATATCCTTCCATTCTATTTGTCTGCCGAAGGTGCTTACTCCGGCGGTGAATATAAAGGGCGAATTCCTGTTGTATACGCCGCATATTTTTGCGAAATCGTTTATAAGCGACACATATATCGAATCCGCATTGTCGCTGTCGTTGCCGTAATAGGTCAGGCGGTTTCGCATATATTGCCGCAGCGTTTCATAACCTTCCCAGTTTGCGCCGAGCGATGTCATCAAATCGTCATAGCCTATAAGCTTTTTTTCAAAAACGGCTGTTTTAATGGCATATAAACTGTTAACGACATCCGCCATCCCGCCGAAATGAGGTGACCTGACCGTATAAACCGCACCGCCGCCGAGATATGACCTGCCCGAATCGATACATCCTTCCTCAAGCATGGATACCGCCGAGCACGGACATTCTTCCGAAAAGTTACCGTCCTTATCGAAAACAGAATTTTTTTGTTCTTCCCATATTTGTCCTATATGCTTATTCAAGAGGTTTACATAATTCGTATATAGCTCATCATAGCTTGCATAAACCGGATAATTAGGCTCGCCTATATGCAGAGTATCGTCCAGCAGCAGGCGTAAACCGTCAAAGGACTGATATGTAAACCATGTCTTGCCGGGTATCTGTACCTCCCAGCAACCGTCGTTTGCAAAGTTTACCGCTTCTTCTTTCGGATACCCTAACTTATATAACGCTTCATATACAACACTCTCGTTATAAACCGCAACCACCCCGCCGCCGTGCCTTATAACCTCCGCCGCTTTTTCCTTGAATTTATGCGGGGTTTTTGCGTTTTGCCTGACGGTTATCGGGAAATCGCCAATAGGCAGCTCCTCTGCCGTCTCAAGCACAAGATATGACATGGTATTGGTAATGTCGTTACCGTTAATATCCGTGCCGCCCAGCACAAGGTTCTGATAATGCTGCGCATCACCGGAGGACGGACACGGCGACGACCTTATCCATTCACAGCCCTTTATAAAGAAATGAGCGACGATTTCCCTCGCCTTGTCCGTTGTTATGACGCCGTTTTTCAGGTCGCTTTCAAGCAAGCCCCCGACCATTTCGTCTATTCTGCCTATCCCCGGCCAGTTGCCGCACAGCCGCACGAAAGCGAAGGTAAACCACAGCGACTGCATCGCCTGATGAAACGTAACGGGAGGTTCGAAAGGCACTCTTAGTAAGTTTACATAATTTTCAGGAAGCTTATCCTTGACCGCGTTAAGATATCTGCCGTGCCAGACGCGGAATGCTGAAACGGTATTCAATATACTCTGTAATACCCTTTTTTCATCATCCGTCCTTCCGGGACGCGCAAGGCTTTGCACGGCTTCTTTTTCGATTCCGTTTATACCCATCCTCAAGACCTTGGCAAAATCAAGGGTGAGATGACTTACCGACCAAAACAACGCTTCCCCCTTATATTTTGCGGGTACCCGATGATAGATCGCCATACCTAAAGTCGCCGCGCCCGAAAGCAGCTCACCGTCACATATCCGGACAGGAGCTTTGTGTGCTATTTCATTGATTGCCGCGTCATATTTGTCATAATCGCCGAGCTTTTCAAAATCAGGGTAGCCGTCCATATGGACGGCGTCGTTTATGACGGCGTCATTTATGACGGTGTCGTTTATGACGGTGTCATTTGTGACAGTGTCGTCACCGTATTTGCCCTGTAACGATTCATAGGCGAACCGCCGTGTTTTTTGAGAAAGCCGTATCGGTCTCGGAACGCTTCCCGCGCCGTAAAAAATCATGCCAACGCCTCCGTTTATGCCGTTATTATATCACCCCTGATATAAAAATACAATAGAAATAACGGCGGGGTTTCCCCCGCCGACTGCATTAGTTCCCGCTTCTTTCAATAAAAATATCCGTTATTATTCGCAAA
>JAQVQF010000206.1 GCA_028701715.1 Eubacteriales bacterium
ATAGGGAATTTGATGTCGATTTGTGGTGTATAAAGAAAACGATGAGAAACGACGGTTACGGATAAGATAGGGGACGGGTATTGCGGCGGGCGGATGGTATCCGCTCTTACATTGTTATAATATCGCTACAAAACAATTTTATATAAATATTAATCAAAACACATTAACATTACCAATTTAATAATTATTGTAATATTTCTTGAAAATCAATGCTTTTGGATTTCGTAAGATATATCCTGTTATCTCATAATAATCTTTCTCGTTTCTGATAATATGTTCATAAAAGGATTTTTGCCATATAGGTATTCCGACATTTTTTGAAACATAGCGTTTGAAACAACCAATTACAGTAGATATATTAGGTAGTGTTGTTTCGCCTTTATCTTCTTGCAATATCTCTATAATAAAATGAACATGGTCGGGCATTATGCAATATATATCGGCTTGTATTCCCTTGTATATTACAGGTATTTTTTCAATGCCGTCTTTTATTATTTTACCTATTTGCGTGAGTTGGATATTTACATTGTTTTCATCATCAAGATTATTGCCAATTATACAACTGAAAATATTACCTTTATCCTTGGCGCATATAGTAATAAAATAACAGCCGTTTTTACTGTAATCATATTCATCAAGCCGTATTTTCTTGCGTTTCGGTAACATTAAATTATCACCTTACAAATAATTTTATTATAAAGCATATGTGTTATCGTAGGGGCGGATATTATCCGCCCGCAATATAAGGATTTAAATGTTGATTTGTATTTGTAGGAGCGGATACATGGTACGGCGGGCGGATGATATCCGCCCCTACGGTGTGAAATGTCGTCACATCGTGGTACGGCGGGCGGATGATATCTGCCCCTACGGTTATATTTTTTCCTTCTTAAACACAAATATTTTTCTTCCGATATAGTTCCATATCAACACTATGCCCGCGGAAACCACATGCGTCGTATAATACGGTATCGTTTTTTCGCCGAAGGTGGCAAGCGGCACATCGGTGATAACCGCGCCGAGGAACATCAATATTTCCTTCAACCCGAAACCTATTATGCCCACGACGGTGAATATCAAAAACGCCCTGAGGGTTTTGCCCTGCTTCTGCTGGGTGTCGGTTGTGAAAACCCATATTATCGAAAGAATATAATTGACCGCCAGCCCGATAATAAAGCCCGCCGCGGTGGCGATAAAGGTATTGAAATCCGTTTCGCCGCCGAGGATGAATTTCCACATTGTCCAGTGCGTGCCGGTCTCGAAAAGAAAAGCCGTTCCGCCCACCACACAGTAGCGTATAAATTCCCAGAAATTATGCTTCTGCGACTCGCTTATGTTCATTGTTATTACCCCTTTAAAGCTTTTGACAGCAAAGGCCAGATCGCCCTTGCCATGTAATAATTCCCCAAGTCGTTGGGATGGAGGTTGTCCACGGCGAAAAGATCGCGGTGCGGCATCGGGAAAAAGTCGCAGCCATCGACGAAATATACATTGTCTCCGCGTGACAAAGCCATGTCATGGGTGGCCTTGACGATATCGCGCCGCGCCGTATCGCCCTCCTTGGCTTCGCCGAAGCAGGGGTGCGACACCGTGATTATCGGCATTGCGGGATGACCTTTGCGGACGGCTTCATAAAAGGGAAGATGAGTGCTTTCCAAATTTTCAAGGGAAAGCGCGTTGTAATCATAATCCATCACAAAGCAGGAAAGCTCCCGCGAGGCGAGGTTTTCCGCCGCGTACAGCTCGCCGAAGGCGGAGCCGGAAAAGCCGAGGTTGACATTGTCGCAGTCGAGGGCGCGGCAGAGTATGTTCGAATACATATTGCCCGGCCGCGATACGCAGCCCCCCTGGGTAATCGATGAACCGTAAAAGGCGCAGGGCTTATATTTTCTGGGCGCGGGTTTGGAAATGAAGCAGCCCTCCGGCAGACCGACAGACAGCCTTTCGATTCCGCCGTAAAGCGGGAATTCTATCAAAAGCTCGGTCGCTTCTCCCGGCAGGTCTATCACCTGGTTGTTTTCCTTGGGATCGTCGGCGAAGGTCTGCATCTGACGGCCGGTATAACGCCTGTCGGTGCCGCTTCCGATATACATATCAAAGCCGTACACGCCCCTGTCGCAGAAGTGATGCATACCGAGGTTGCAGGCGCGGTAGGTCACCTTCAGCGCCACGTTTTCAGCGTTCGTGTAAAATCTTAAAGAACCGCCGGAGGTCGACTGGGCGAGCCATTTATGCGCGTCGGTGTATTTTTCCTTTTTATCCGCGTCAAGGCGGTAATATTCGCCGCCGTTTTCGTCGGGATGCTTTATGCCGCCGATTTCAAAGATCGGAAACCGCGCGTCGATATAGGTGTAATTATCGTCCTTGCCGGTGATGTAATCAACACTGATCTCATCCGGCTTGATAAAATTGTCTTTTTTGTATTTATATTCATTAACTTTAGGTGTTCCGAAGAAAAAATCATCCATTATAATGTGCCTTCCTTTAATATAGAATTTATATGAAAATAATTGTGTAAAACGTATCCTTAGGAGCGGATATCTGCCCACGCTTGCGTGGGCGTCGCCCTGAAACATTACGGTTAAATGCCGATAATAATTAAACAGAAAACAATGAGATATGATAGCTACGACAATGAACAGGTTCGTGTTACGACAGGCGGATAAGTGCCCACGCTTGCGTGGGCGTAGCCCCTACGGCATCTAATTTATTTTGAATATTACAATTTTTAAATTCTTTCGGTACATTTTAGCATAAGGGCATAAAATTTGCAAGTGCATATTGAAAATGACGGAAATATATGTTAAGATAAATCACATTTATAAAAAGGGTGATAAATCCTGATGCTTTTTAAGAACATCGGCGTTATAAACGAAAGCTTCGGTACGACAGAAAACCTCTGCGTCGGCATTAAAAACGGAAAAATTGAACATATAGGCGGGTATAGGGAGGGATACGGCGAGGAATTCGACGGCAGGGGGTATTTGCTCGCTCCGGCGTTCTGCTCCGCTCATTCGCATACCGCCATGACCTTGCTGCGCGGCGTGGGCGGCGACCTTCCGCTCGACCGCTGGCTCAACGAAGCCGTTTTCCCGGAGGAAGCAAAATTAAAGGAACGCGATATTTACAACGGTACTCTCGCGGGCTGCGCGGAAATGCTCAAATACGGCACGGTGTCCTGCAACGATATGTATTTTTCGGGTAAAGCCATGGCGGACGCCTATATCGACGCGGGCATGAAAGCCAATATCTCCCTTGCGGTAACCTGCTTTAACGGAGAAACGGAGTTTAAAAAGCTTCCCGTATATGATGAGTACGAGCGGCTTACGGAATATCTTCAGGACAATAAAAACGTGCGTTTCGATTATTCGACACACGCCGAATATACAAACACCGAAAAATCGATAGCGGGCGTCGTGGAAAGAGCGGCTTTCCATAAAACGGGGCTGCATATTCATATGTCCGAAACGCAAAAGGAGCATGAGGGCTGTGTCGGTCGTCACGGACT
>JAQVQF010000207.1 GCA_028701715.1 Eubacteriales bacterium
GCGGTTGCGTTATCCGTTTTTGTCAAATTTTCAGCCGCTTATATAATTTCATAAGAATATGTTCGTTGTCGTATTTACCATTTAAGGTTTCATACAACGCAAAAACAGGCGTGTTTTCATGGGGAATAGCGTTGTTTACAAGCCACAAATCTATCTTTGCTGCACCCATGCGAATATCGCCCAAGCGGTCATCAGGCAGTATGGCATATTGTCCCGCCGGGATACGCATGATCTCCAAACCGCAATTGTTCGGCAGCTTGAAACCGTCGCCGCATTCTATTCCGCACTCGCAGACATTATCATAAGCACATACATAAAACCTTTGCGCGTTACGGATTAACAGCGGGTTATGTTCTTGCAAATAAGTCATCACTTTTTCCGACGCTTTCCGCTCGGCGTTATAACCTTGCCCCCGCGTAATAACAAATGTCATTTCAGGAACAGATATAATTGTGATGTATTGTTCCGCTTTTCGCTTTTTGACGGGAAGATAAAGCTTCAATTTGCGGGGCTTACCATTCTGAAATATGTATTCCTCAAAATATCCCTCTTCGGCTTGCTCAAACATACTGGACGAAAGCCATATGTTGTAAAGATAATTCCAGCCGTCGTTGATATCCTTTTCGTTATAATTTACAGTGCAGGTGGCATAGGTGCCGGAATTCGCGGTTCCTTCTTTTTCCGTCATCACCTCATAACAAAATCGGTTGCCGATCTGCTTTCCGTTCCGGCCGAAAATACGCCCCTTTATATCGCCCTGCGCCGCAACAGCTTTATCTTCAATTCCAATCAGGCAGGAATCGTAAAAACGAGTGGTTATGCATTCCGGTATGTATTCTGTTCCAACCTTTACGGCAATGCTGATTTCATTACGAGAGGATGGGTAGAAGTAAAAATATGAGTCGCTTTCCTTATACTCAAGCGGAGTCATGCCTACAATGCTTTTAAACAGCTTATTGAATGCCTGCTGCGTTTGGCAGCCGCTTTCGTCGGCAATAACGGCAAGGGGAATATCTGAGCACTTGATTTTTTCACAGACATTGGATATTCGGCGCTTGCGGATATATTCCTTGACCGAATGACCCGTATATGCGTAAAAATCACGGTACAGCTGACTCAAGGAGATAAAGTGACATTTGGAAATACTGTTCGGGTCTATTTCCGTCGTCAGATATTTTTCAATATATAAAAGAATGTCGTTAATATAATTTGTTTTATGCATTGACTGCCTTTCGTATAACAACCGGAAATTTACATCAAGCGGATTATCAGTTGCCTAAACTGAAGCTCCGGATAAATTTGGCATAATCGTTGCCGCATTCGTACAATTCGAGCTTTTCTATGCGAACCGAAAACGGCGTAAAATGTTCGGCGATAACCGGCGCTGCGCGCCCTATATATTCGTTATCACCCATACGCAGCGTGACATGCGGAACCCATCCGTCGGGAGCGGCGTTGATGCTGCCGCATATATTTTGTTCAAGCGTTATGAGAGGCAGACACGGCAGCGGCGCCAAAAACGCCACGGAAAGCCCGAACAGCCCAACAAAAGCCAGCGCGGTTTCTATGGTCGGCGTTGTGCGGCATATTTCCTCAAAATGATTGAGCATATGCTCATCCGGCTTATCTCCGCCCCATAAAGTTATATGATACGGAGTATACCTTGTGTAGGCAAAGCCTTCCTTTGTCAGCAGATCAGACAGCGCGGTCAAACGCTCCTGCGCGGTGTCATCAAGCACGGCGAGCAAATAATATTGTGTTTCCATTTTTTATATTCCTTTATTTTATAATAAATGAGATTTAAGGTAAGCTACCGATTTCCGCAGCCCGTCAACAGTTTTTACCTCCAGCACGGCGCGGCAGTTATGCTCTTTTGCAAGAATCAAGTATTTTTTTATATCAACATTACCATCGCCAAGCGTAAGGTGGTTTTTTAGTCCTTTCGCGTCGTGTACATGCATATGGCACAATCGTTCGGCTCGCTTCATGACAGTCGGTTCGTCGGAATAATCGGCGGCGGCGTTATGACCGATATCAAAACACAGGGCAAACTTAAAATCCTGAAGCAATATGTCCAGCCCTTCCACAATAAAAGGACACCGGGCGTAATCCCCGCAGTTTTCAACGCAGATTTTTATATCGGCATCTCCGATCGCCGTCACGCACTTGTTGCGGAAATCGGTCAGCTTATACAAATATTCCTTTTTATATACATCGTACAGGGAAACCTTTCTGTCAGGCAGGGTGAAATGATCGCCGCGGTTCAAATGCATATTTAAAACCGGTATATCGAGCTTTTTCGCGATTTCAATAACCTGCAGGACGGTATCGGTATAAGCCTTTGCCACCCGATTATTAAAAGCACACGGATCGAGAAAGCCTTCAAGATGTATGGTATAAAAGATATTGTATTGATCCGCAATCTGGCGCAGCTTATCCGTACTCAGTCTGTCAACCTGATAATCCGGCATATCCATGCTGATTTCAATAAAGTCAAGACCCAGCTTGCCGCAGAGAGCAGCGCATTCCTCAATAGATTTTGTTTCTATTAATGTCGGCATTCCGAATTGCATTATGTAAACCCTCCTTTATTATGCAAGCAGATAAGGGCATTTTACTGTATAATGACAAAAAAAGCAACATAAAATGATGGAATAATCAGTAACGGACAATAAGGAGCTGTCATAAGCTCAAAAAAATGAACTTGCAACAGCCCCTTATACTTTTTAATTCATTGTTTTATCACTAATAATAGGCAATCAGTATAGCAAACATTATAATAACGGGGCTCATGCTTGTTTCGCCGTCACCGCTCCTCAATCAATCGTATCGCCTCCGCGATGCTGATGCCCCTTTCGTTTGCGATTCTTGAAAGATCGTCATACTCATACTTGGAACGACTCACGCCATATCCGATGGAATCCTTGCGCCGCACATTACCGTAAGGAGTTTGCAAGGGCGTTATAATGCGTTCCAGAGCATATCGTTTGCAAACGATTTCCCGTATTCCGATTGTGGTCGTATATTTAAATGCAGCACTTACTGTAGTTTCCTTGTCCTTTTCATGACACAGAATGCGGATTTGTGTTCCCGGACGATTCTTTTTCATACCGGCAGGCACGGTGAAGACTTCAAGCGCGCCGGCTTCATAGATCTTGTCCATCGCAAAACCGATTTCCTCGGCGGTCATGTCGTCCACATTGCAGTTAAGCTCATACACCCGATCGCATTTGTCCTCCGTATAGCCAAGAAAAACCCGCACACAGTTGGCCGCTTCAAAATTCTTTTTACCCATGCCATAACCGATTGCCTCTGTTTTTATAACCGGCATTTCGCCGAAAGAGGTGGCGAAATACTTTAGCAGCGCGGCGCCGGTGGGAGTGCAGAGCTCACCAAAGGCATGCTCCAGAAGATAAAGGACTATGTCACGTGGGGCGAGGTGTCCGAGGAGACCCTGGCAGACATGATACGCGTCCGCGGAAAGGTCTCCGGAGATGAGGGCC
>JAQVQF010000208.1 GCA_028701715.1 Eubacteriales bacterium
CGAGCTGTTCGCAGGGGCGGCCGTCACAATCGGTAAAATAGATGAAACCGCCGTTCTGCTTGTCCCAGCCCCATTCGAGCGACCAGTCGAGGATATTTAACGCTTTTTTAAGCAGCTCTTCATCCTTGGAATAAACCGCTTCGCTCATAAGGAACCAGCTGTTTTCCATGGAATGACCGGGGTTTATGCAGCGTCCTGCGGGGTTGTCGATAAATTCGCCTTCCGGCCCAACGCATTCGAGGACGCAGTGCCTGTCCTCTTTATAATGATATTTAATAATCGAATCCACCATCTCGCGGGTTATGGAGGTATAATAATCGGCCTTGTCGGGATCGCATCTGCGAAGCAGCTGCGCCGACGAAACGAGCACCATCGGAACCGCGGAAGCCCTGTCGGCTCTGGTGGAAGCGTAAGATTTGGGGGTTATCTTGAAGGGGTCCTGTTCGGGATGCCTGTAAAGACTTAGCATAAGCTCGAAGCATTCCTCCGCTTTGTCGAGCGCTTCTCTGTCGTTCATCATAACGCCGTATTCCGCCATGGAAATGACATAAAAGCTTTCCGAATACATATAGCGGCGCTTTCTCAAAGGCTTGCCGTCCCTTGTGACGGTGAAGAACATTCTGCCGTCCTTGTCTATACATTTTTCGTTGAGAAACCCAATGCCGAGCCGTGCCGCATCGAGCCATTCGTCGCGCTTGCCGTAATTGTTGCATAGCGCCGAAAAGGTCCACAGACACCTGCCCTGAAACCACACGGATTTATCGTTGTTATATGACTTGCCTTCTCTGTCCACAGCGGTGATATAACCGCCGTATTCCTTGTCGAGAAGGTCGCTGTTCATCCAGAACGGCATACAGTCGTCGAGCAGACGGCTTCTGTAAAATTTTTGGTAAGCTCCGAATATTTCCTTATCCATATTTATAAACACTCCTTTTCACGCTTTCCCATTTTATCACAATATCCTTTAAATTGTCAATCCGTTTCGACCGTTTATTTCCGCATTTTTATAAATTATACGGAACATTTTATTTTTATCCGATTACTCGGGTTTCTCTTGACATACGCATGTATTATGCGTATAATATAGAAGTCAGGAGATGAGAAAAGGCACATGACTGTAAAAGAAATAATTAAAATACTTAACAAAGACGGATGGCAGGAAGTGCCCAACAGAACAAAAGGATCTCATCTGCAGCTAAAACACCCTTTAAAACCCGGCAAGGTAACCGTACCGATGCATTCAGGCGATATTCCGCCGGGTACGCTTAACAGTATCCTGAAGCAAGCGGGCTTAAAATAAAGTCCATGTATATTAATGTTTATGGAGGTTAACACTTTGAATAAAATATCATATTTAGCGGTGTTCGAGCCGTGCGGCAATGGTTACAGCGTTTATTTTCCTGACTTACCGGGATGTGTCAGTTACGGTGATTCGTTCGAGGAAGCTTTAAACGAGGCAAAAGACGCTTTGGGACTTCATCTGTACGGTATGAAAAAAGACGGGGATAAAATTCCAACACCTTCAAAAAAGCCCAAGATTGACCCCGAAACATCCTCCGGTTATCTCGTTTCTATGGTGACTGTATTTCCCGACATCGTGGCGAACGAGCTTGACAACCGCAGAGTAAAAACCAATGTGACACTGCCGGCATGGCTTAAGGAAGTCGCCGAACAACAAGGCGTAAATTATTCAAAATTGCTTGAGACTTCTCTGCTTGATTATATTTCAAACGGAAACAAGCAGATAAATCCCGGTAGGGCAAACGGTATAAATAAAGTTTAAATCAAGTCCGCAAGCCCGCTTTTTACTCTTATTCCAGTTAATTTAACATTTTAGATTTATATACGGCTCTTATTGACTTTCAACCTTTTAATGTTATAATAATTGTTATATTTTATATGCGATAACGAAAGGCAAATAAACATGGAAAAGCTTTCCTTAACTGTATTACGCGAAAAATTTCTTGAATTTTTCGAATCGAAAGGTCATCTGCGTCTCGATTCGTTCCCGCTTGTCCCCCAAAACGACAATTCGCTGCTGCTCATCAACGCCGGAATGGCGCCGCTCAAGCCCTATTTTACCGGCGAACAGATACCTCCCAGAAAGCGCGTCACCACCTGCCAGAAATGCGTACGCACGCTCGATATAGAAAATGTGGGCAAAACCGCCCGCCACGGCACTTTTTTTGAAATGTTGGGCAATTTCTCCTTCGGCGACTATTTCAAGGAGGATGCTATTCCCTGGGCGTGGGAATTCCTCACCGAGGTGCTTGAAATACCGGAGGACAGGCTCTATATAACCATATATGAAGAGGACGACGAGGCATACGATGTATGGATAAAAACCGGCGTCCCCAAGGAGCGTATATTCAGGAAGGGCAAGGAGGATAATTTCTGGGAAATCGGCTCGGGGCCCTGCGGACCCGACAGCGAAATACACTTCGACCGCGGCGAACGATACGGTTGCGGCAAGCCCGGCTGCGCCTTCGGCTGCGAATGCGACAGATATATAGAAATATGGAATATTGTATTCACCCAGTTCGACGGCGACGGCGAGGGCAACTATACCCGCCTTGCCAACCCGAACATCGACACGGGCATGGGTCTTGAAAGGCTCGCCTGCATAATGCAGGACGTAGGCAACCTTTTCGAGGTGGATACCATAAAAAATATAATGCTCGATTTATGCAAAATTGCGGGTATCGAATACACCGGCGGCGCCGGCAATACCGACGTTTCGTTGCGCGTCATCACCGACCATATCCGCACCGCCACCTTCCTTATAAGCGACGGCGTGCTGCCGTCCAACGAGGGACGCGGCTATATACTCCGCCGTGTTCTCAGACGCGCCGCGCGTCACGGCAGGCTGCTGGGCATAAAGGGCGGCTTCCTCACCGAGCATTGCGAGACCGTTATTAAAGAGAACGCCTCGGCTTATCCCAATCTTGCCGAACGCCGCGATTTTATCAAAAAAACCATAGCCATTGAAGAGGAGCGTTTTTCGCAGACGCTCGATTCGGGACTGAATATACTTGAAAAAATGATAGCCGATCTCAACGCTCAGAAATCAAGCACGCTTCCCGGCGCGGACGTTTTCAAGCTTTACGATACCTTCGGCTTCCCTATCGACCTCACTAAAGAAATCGCCGAGGAACGCGGGCTTGCCGTGGACGAGGAGGGCTTCAGGGCTCTCATGCAGGAACAGCGCAAAAAAGCGAGAGACGCCAGAACGGTGGCGGGCGACTTGGGTTGGGCGGACGATTCGCTTTTAATTGACAAAAGTAAAAAAACAATATTCACAGGCTACGGCGAAATACAATCCGACGCCGAAATTCTTTATATCATTAAGGACGGCGAGCTTCAGTCGCTGCTTTCCGGCGGCAGCGCCACATTGATACTTGACAAAACGCCGTTTTATGCCGAATCGGGCGGTCAGGTGGGCGACACGGGAACAATCATCGCCTCCGCGGGCAAATTTGCCGTCACCGATAC
>JAQVQF010000209.1 GCA_028701715.1 Eubacteriales bacterium
CCGCCAAGGCTGAAAAAGGGCTTGCCGTACGCGACGCGTCGCGCGAGGAAAAAATAATCCAAAAGCTTACCGAAAATGTCGGCGAGCCCGGGACAAGCTATATAAAACGGATTTATGACGGCATTTTCGCCGCCTCCTGCCAGCTTGAGCACGGCAATTACGGCGTGCTGGGCGGGGTTAATCTGAACTCCAAATCGCCGTTTATCCACAAGGCGTTCGGCAACGACAATTACAGGGTTTTCCGTGTCGCCGCGGAGGATTTACAAGGCTTTGCCGCCGAAAACGGGCTTGACGGCTACAATATAACCATCCCCCACAAGGTCGGCATAATGAAATACCTCGACGAAATAACACCGGTTGCGGCGGCTGTCGGCGCGGTCAACACCGTCACGGTGAGGAACGGAAAGAAAATCGGACACAATACCGACGTCGCGGGCTTTTGCGACGCGCTGGCGTTCCACAACATAACCGTTCGCGGCAAAAAGGTCTGCGTCCTCGGCGGCGGCGGCGCCTCCAAGGCCGTCTGCTTCGCCTGTGAAAAGGAAAACGCCAAAGAAATAGTCACGGTTTCACGCACCGGAAAAATCGGCTACGCCGACACGGCCGCCTATGCCGACGCCGAGGTGCTCATAAACTGCACTCCCGTCGGAGCGGGCAAGGGAAACGCCGATTGCCCTGTCGATATCAATGCTTTTAACAACCTTGAGGCGGTTTACGACCTCATTTACGAGCCCGAAATGACAAGGCTGGTTTATGAGGCAAGGCAAAAGGGCATAAACGCCCGCAACGGGCTGTATATGCTCATCGCCCAGGCGGCGTATTCGCACGAGCTGTTCACCGGAACCTGCCCCGGAACGGAAGCGCTTGAAAACCTGTACCGCGCGATGTCGCCGGAACGCACCGTGCTGATAGGCATGCCGGGCGCCGGAAAGACCGAACTCGGCAGGCTGATAGCAATCTGCGACAACGCGAGCCGCGCGGACACGGATGAGATGATAGAAAATGAAACCGGAATGAGAATTCCGGAAATTTTTGAAAAATACGGCGCGACGCGCTTCCGCGAAATCGAAAAGGAAGTCATAAAAAGACTCGCCGCCGACCCGCCTGACGTCATATCCTTCGGCGGCGGAGCGGTGCTCGACAAGGAAAACCGCTATTATATAAAAAGCATGGGAAAAGTGTACTGGGTGCTGCGCGACGCCGAAAAGCTCGACAAGGCAGGGCGTCCGCTTTCGGTCGACCTGAAAAAGCTCGCCGGGGAAAGATACCCGATTTACGAAAGCCTGTGCGACGTCAAAATAAGCAACGACGGCAGGATATCGGAAGCCCTTGAAAAAATAATGTCCATAAAAGAAAAATCCGGTCACTGACCGGATTTTTTGTCTGTTTTTTTCTTTATATAGCTTTCAATCTCGCCGAAAGGCATATCCAGCACCAGCGCAAGCTCGTTGTAAAGGCAATATTTTGCCTGCCGTTCGTACTCGGTGTCGGTTATGGCAAGATGCCTGTGGGTTTCCACGGCGTTTTCGCGCCGCGACGCCACCGTCTTTATGATTCGGATATATTCCTCGGGCGACGCCTTCGCCATCGCTTCCTTGTAGGATTCCTTCCGCTGCTTTTCGTTATTCACGACTATGTCGGGAATATCGTTTATTCTGTTTAACAGCTTTTCAATATCCTCCCTGCTCGTGAGCGCCCGCAGGGCGATCCTTCCGCCTTCGGCAGGGGTATAGATGACAGAGCCGTTATCATCGAGCGGTTTCAAGGCGTAATAAATACGCATGTCTCCGCCGCCGAACGGGGATTCGCACACATCGGTCACTTTACAGACACCGTTTGCGCCGTATACTATGCAATCGCCTTTTATGAACATCTTATCCCTCCTTGTCCGAAAAAAATATTTTCTGTTTGAAACCGGCATTACCGAATAATAATGCAAAAATAAGGTAAAATATCGGTTAAAGTTACCCGTTTCAAAAAAATAGTAATTGCGAGAAAAAGCGGTTTTTTGCCAAAGCCGCCGCCTGCCACATATATTATAACAGAATTCAGATGCTTTTTGTATGGGCGATTTTTACGAAAATCATTGATTTTATTTGCTTTTTTTGACAGCATTTCTGCTATTTGCCGCTTTTTTCGTCAAACGGACGTTCTTTGTGATCATCGTATGATTCGGCTGAGTCGGAAGATTCATGCATGCCGCAAGCGCTGCATGCGTTGCAGGAGCCGCATGAGCCGCATGAGCTGCAGCCTTTTTTTCTGTTTTTCAATGTAAAATAAAGGGAAATCGCTATTATTGCGGCAACGATGACCGCAACAATTATCGTACCGTACATGACGAAGCTCCTTTTCTTTTATCCGGGCAGATGAGCATGAATATGAATACAACAAGTATTATAAATGCGGCGGCGGTTCCGGCGGTATTCGGCTTTCCGTTTATGAGCATCCCAAGCTGATAGATACACAGCGATAAGGCGTATGCGAAAGCGCATTGATATATTATCGCAAAAGCGGTCCATTTTCCGCTGTTCATCTCCCTCCTCGTCGCTCCTATTGCGGCGACGCAGGGCGCGCAGAGAAGATTGAATATAAGGAATGAATAGCCTGCCAGAGGAGTATATACCTCACGCAGGGAGGCGCGTACATTATCGCCGTATAACACACCGAAGGTCGATACTATGTTTTCCTTGGCTATAAGCCCGTTTACGGTTGCCGCCGAGGCTTTCCAGTCGCCCCAGCCGAGCGGAGCGAAAATTACCGAAAGTAAACCGCCGATACGGGCAAGCAGTGAATTTTCCATTGAAACAAAGCCGAAAGAGCCGCTTTCGAAGCCGAAATTGGATAAAAACCATATAACTACGGAGGCGAGCAAAATTATCGTACCCGCTTTTTTTATAAACGACCGGACTCTTTCCCACATGGAACGCAAAATATTCAAAACGGTGGGCATGTGGTACGCGGGGAGCTCAAGCACAAACGCCGCGGGTTCGCCCTCGAAAGGCTTTGTTTTTTTAAGTATAATGCCCGAGCACGCTATCGCGGCTATACCGATAAAGTAAGCGCTCGGCGCAATCCACCATATTCCGCCGAACATTGCTCCCGAAATCAGGGCGATTACAGGCAGCTTGGCGCCGCAGGGCATAAACGGGGTGGTCATTACGGTCATGCGTCTGTCGCGGATATTTTCTATCGTGCGGCTTGCCATAATACCCGGTACGCTGCAGCCTGTTCCGACAAGCATGGGTATGAAGGATTTGCCCGAAAGACCGAAACGGCGGAATATTTTATCCATTATAAAGGCTATGCGCGACATATACCCGCAGGCTTCCAGGAACGCCAGGAATATAAACAGCAGCATCATTTGAGGTACAAAGCTGAGCACCGCGCCCACGCCCCCCACGATACCGTCTGTTATCAGCCCGTTTAACCAGGCGGCTGAGCCCGCCGACTGTAACGCCGACGCAACCGCGGGGTTTATCCATTCGCCGAA
>JAQVQF010000210.1 GCA_028701715.1 Eubacteriales bacterium
CGTTTACGGCATAAACACAACCTCAACCGCAACCCAGACCTTTATATACGAAGCCACAGAGGCTGAAGGGGGCGGATATTCAACAAAGCTGCTTTCGTCGGCGCTGCTTACCTCCGGTAAGAATGTAATCATTGTTATTTATTATAACAGCACCTATTATGCGATTCAGCACAGCGGCGGAACCGTGAACTCGGTGGCGTTGAGCGAAGGCGTCATAAACCCGTCGTCGGTGACATTGGATATGATATGGAATTACGACGGCGGTAACTTCACGTTTGACGATTCGGGCACAACGAGGTATTTACGGAAAAATTCAAACGCTTCCAATTGTTTATACCTTTCCGACGAAGCGGGTTTCTTTTCCGCAAGCTATACCACCACCGCGTTTACCGCTTTAAATACCTCCGCAACGAATTTGTATATTTATAAAGTTACCATGAACGACGAGCTGGATATGGTGACCGACACGGACACCCTGCTTTCGAGTAAAATCGGGCTGACGCCGACCATAAGCTTGCTGCAATCGAGCAAATATGTCATAGTAGCCGAAGTGGATAACAATTCCGATTCGGTTTCGGACAAATATTACTCGCTCGGTATGATCGATGCGTTAAATACCCAGTCGATAGATATAACCGACATCATGAATAGCGCTAAGCTCGGCAACGCGGTAACCTTGTTCGATACCTGTGTCTGGGAACAAAGGGGAACCGACTTAAGCCTTATTTTCACCGACTGCGGTTTTGATGATCTTTATTATCTGACAGGTGTCTTAGGCAACCGCGACAGTATGGAACCGAATGTGATACATCCGGAAATTACACCCGAGGATTTTTCCGATTACACCTGGCGTACATATTCATTTATCGACGGAACCTATCTTTTCGGCTACACGGAATATTCCGGGGAAACCGAACAGGTTTATTATCTGTATTTCGACATACGCGATCTTAAATTCAAGCTGACCTCATCGGTGACCGTCGCCCGAAATTCTCAAACCGTCGTCCAGCTGTACCAGCTGAGCGCCGAAACCGCCAATCAGCCGTATTTTGAGACTCCTATCATAGAAACGGAGGAGGGCGTTATAATTTCATTCCCGGTCAATCCCGTAACGACGGAGGACGACCTTAAAAAATACGCTCAAACCGTTCCGGACGAAGAGGGTACAATCGAGGTACAGGGCGAATATCTGATTATCGCAAAAAGCGGAATTCATTACTACGCGCTGACCTTGAACGTCTACGGAAACCTCACATATGTGGATGTTTCGCCGTATTTCAGCGGCAACTACAGCTATGACGACAATGATAATCCCTGCCTGGCTATAAATTACAACTATATATGGCGGCAGATGAACGTGTTGGCGGGACAGAATCCCTCGCTGTCTTTTTGCAACGCCATGACGGGCAGCTATCTCGGCGGTATGGCAGCCGTATTCGGCTATGACCTGAACACACAAATGCTGTCATATTCATCGGATTCTGCGGATTATTATTTAAATTTCAATGTTTCCAACGGCTTTTCCTTTGACAGCTTATCCGATAACAGCCAGATAATGCTTTATTATCTCGGATCGCACGGAACGGACACCGGGGAAGCGGGAACCTTAAACTATACATATTTTTCCACTCCCATTTCCACCTCTCCCGGATCAAATGTCACATTCAACAGCTTTGAGTTTAATAAAAAGATAATATCCGATCTTTTAAATTACGCTGTGGGCGCCAACGGACTTATAGAAAAGTCGGTTGGGTGGAGTCTTACCTCGGCCGGAGATAAGCTTTCGGAAATCACTTCTTCGGTATTGTTTTCAAAGGGGTATAATTATAATCCGTCTGCGGAGGATGCGATTGCACAGTTCGCCGCGGAATTTACTGAATTTACAAGCCCATACAGCGTTTATGTGCCCGCTACGGGCGAATCCGTCACCGTCCCCTGCGATTATTACGCGCCGGCCGGGACGGTGGCATTTATCATCGACGAAGCCTCGCTCGCCGCCCCGGTATTTGTAAATGTTATTGTCACCACTCAGTTTGACATGAACGCGGATCTTAATGAGGAATATCTTCGTTATCTTGCCCTGTGGCGTATCGCAAATCTTTCGAGCGAGGAAGGCACGGCTTCTGCTCTGATGACCTACGACGGCGGGGACGGCACCGCGGCGATCGATTATGCGTATACCTTTGCCCAAAAGCAAACCATTCCGGATTTCGCAATTCCCCTTCCCAACCATTACGGTACGGCTGAGAGCGGAGCGTCGTATGCCTATGTGGACGACCAGGGCTATGTGCTCAGCGACGAGGCATATAACGAGGATTACCTGATAGCCCATACCTTTGTCATTACCACACCGGGAGTGTATTATATGGGATCGACATACGGTTCGGTGGGAATAAGCTATATTTCCATAGACAATATGGCGGAAGGCGAGGCTACCGGCGGAGTGGGCTTCGGTTCGAATTTCAGCATAGATTTCTGCTACGGCGAAATAGATCTTGAAAGCGCCGCGGTATTCAACGAGGATGATTCCGACATTATACTCGACAATCTGACCTATGTCGGAAAAGACGACTGGTATCACAGCAATATATTCCCGATGTTCGTAAACGGTACCTCATCCAATCAGACCGACAAGCTTGACATGTATGTTGCAAGGACGCTTAATGAGATTAACAACACCTCAAGCCTCAATATTATCGCTTATACAAAAGCGCATCTCGCCGGCGGTATTCTTTACGCCAACAATAACAGCATAGCCCAGAGAGCGACACGGAAGGTTAGCTTCAACGTGTACTGCGACGGACTCGGTTCGGGAGTGTTTCTTGAAAGCAACACCGCATACTGGACGGCATCCAAAGACGAAAGCAGCAACAGATATCGACTCTATACGAATTATGTTTTCGGCGGCGGTTTGTCCGGCAACTTTTTCCTCGGCGTTGATTCGGGAACGCCTGTTATCGGTACCGCGGGGAGTTATTACTGGACCTGCGACAGCGAAGGGCAGCTTGTAAGTCAGGACGGGAGGTATCTGACATACGCCGACGGTGCATTTACGCTTGAAACGGAAGCGACGGAAAACACGGTATGTGTGTATTATTACGACGGCGGTATTCCGGTTTTGGCGTCAGGATTCACTAACGGCGGCGTATATCTCCTGAAAACGCCGGACGGTAACATGGTAATAATGAACCCCGTCGATTGACGAAAAATTATTTTAACAGCGGCTGCGGTATAATAAGCTTGTTTATTAATGTCAGCAACATTGATTTGAGCTTATTATAACGCAGCTTTTTTCTGTATTTAGGCATAGAGGGGCTGTAGTAAAAGTCCCGAAAAAAAGCAGAACCAATTGCACGAAAAGTAGTGCAAAAGGCTCTGCTTTTTGGTATAATGTAGTTGATGAAAACACAAAACACCAAAACATATTATCGCACAAACGCGAGAAATATGCAATTAAAAATTGATGAATTTTTCGC
>JAQVQF010000038.1 GCA_028701715.1 Eubacteriales bacterium
CACGGCTATGCCGCCGCCGAAATCAATATACCCCTTGCCCGTGTCGTCATACAGCAGCGAGCCCTCGCCGCGCACTATCTGTACGGGAAAACGATTATAGGTATTGGCAATATACAGGCTGTCTTGCTCCTTGATATTCATTTATACAAAGCTCCTTTCGGTTCAGGCCGTGAACATGGTTCCCGTGCCTTCGTCGGTCAGCATTTCCACCAGTATGGCGTGAGGTATGCGTCCGTCGGTGATGAACACGCGCTCCACGCCGCATTTTACCGCTTCCATGCAGCATTCCACCTTGGGTATCATGCCGCCTGATATTATTCCTTCCGCAAATAATTTTTCCGCGTCCTCCAGCGTCACCGCTTTTATCAGCGACAACGGATCGTCTTTATCCTTAAGAATACCGGTTACGTCCGTCAGCGATATCATGCTTTTCGCCTTCAGCGCGCCCGCTATACGAGCGGCGGCGGTATCGGCGTTTATGTTATATATATTCCCGCTTTTATCGCAGCCGACGGTGGATACCACGGGAATATAGCCTTTTTCCAGCAGGTCGAATATGGGTTCGGCGTTGACGGAGGTAATTTCCCCCACATAGCCCAGCCGTTCGTCCTTGATCTTGGCTTCTATAAGCCTTCCGTCCATGCCGGATATGCCCATTGCCTTGCCGCCTTTAACTTGAAGCAGATTTACAAGACTCTTGTTGACCTTACCGGCGAGCACCATCAGCACAATTTCGGCGGTTTCCCGGTCGGTAACACGCAATCCGTCTGAAAATTCGCTTTTTTTGCCGATTTTATTCAATAAATCGGTTATTTCGGGTCCTCCGCCGTGCACCAGCACAACCTTGACGCCCACAAGAGAAAGCAGCACTATATCTCCCATGACGTGTTCCTTCAGCTCAGGGTTTATCATGGCGTTGCCGCCGTATTTAATGACCACTATTTTACCCGAATATTTCCGTATATACGGCAGAGCTTCGGTAAGTATCTGTGCGCGCTGAGCTTTCGTAATATCCATATATCAACTCTCCTATGTTTTCGATTGTAAAACCGCAGCTTTACAATCATATTTGTCAGGTTCTGTAGTCGCCGTTTATGCGGACATAATCGTAAGTCAAATCACAGCCCCACGCAGTGGCTTCTCCCGTGCCGTCGCACAGCCTGATATCGATTATTATCTCCTTTTCAAGGAGTATTTCCTTGGCTCTTTCCTCGGGAAACGCCAAGCCTATGCCGTTTTCGCAAACCGTCACCGATCCCTTGGAGGATGTGAACGTTACGGCAATCTTGTTAACATCCGTGTTTGCTCCGCTGTAGCCTATGGCGCAGAGCACGCGGCCGCAGTTGGCGTCGGCGCCGAACATCATCGATTTTACAAGGGACGAGCATATTACGGATTTGGATATTTTTTTGGCGGCATCCTCGTCGGCGGCACCCCGCACCCTGCATTCGAGCAGCTTTGTCGCGCCCTCGCCGTCGCCGGCTATCATGCGGCACAGCTTTTTGGTGACCGTACCCAACGCTTCTTTGAATATATCAAAATCGGCGCCCTCCGCGGTTATTTCCGTGTTGCCCGCCATACCGTTTGCCATAATCGAAACCATATCGTTAGTCGAGGTATCGCCGTCTATGCTTATCATATTGAAGCTGTCCTTCACATCGGCCGAAAGCGCTTTTTGAAGCATCGCGGACGAAACCGCAGCGTCGGTGGTTATGAATATGAGCATGGTTGCCATATTCGGATGTATCATGCCGGAACCTTTGGCGATCCCTCCGAGACGGCATTCCCTGCCGCCCATTTCAAAGGAAACCGCCGCTTCCTTGAGTATCGTGTCGGTGGTCATGATGCCCGCGGCCGCGTCGGAGCTGTTCGCGCCGAGCATACCGCAAAGCGCGGGTATTCCGTTTTTTATGGGGGTTATGTCAAGCGGCTGACCTATCACCCCGGTGGATGCGACTATTACATCATCAAATGATATATTAAGCTTTTCCGCGAGCAGCGCGCAGGTCTGCTCCGCTATCTCTATCCCGTTGGCGTTGCAGGTGTTGGCGTTGCCGCTGTTGCATATCACCGCCTGCGCGAAGCCGTCGGAAAGATTGCTCTTTGTTACGGTAAGCGGCGCGCCTTTGACAAGATTTGTGGTATAAACCGCCGCGGCGGCCGCTCTCTTTTCGCTGAATATAAGCGCAAGGTCCTTCTTTGAACGGTTTTTTCTGATTCCGCAATGGACGCCCGACGCCGTGAATCCCTTTGCGGCGCAGACTCCGCCTTCTATATGCTTCATTTACAGACACAACCCTTTCGTAATATTTTCCCCTAAAACCATATTCATGCACTCCACCGCCGCGCCGGACGCGCCCTTGCCCAGATTGTCGTAAGCGGAAATCAGCAGTATTCTTTCGTCGTTGCCGGCTACGGTTATTTTCATGGAATCGAATCCGCTGTATTTATTGCCGGATATAAAGCCGCCGTCGTCAAGGCTTTCCGCATAGGAAACCACAGGTCCTTTGTACTTATCGGCGTAAACCTTTTTGATATCATCGGCGCTGAAGCCGTTTATATCCTCCGCGAAGAGGGGTACGGTTACCTCCATGCCGCTGTAATAGTTTGAAACCACGGGGCAGAATACAGGCGGTGTTTTCAATCCCGCGATTTTCTGCATTTCCTTCAGATGCTTGTGATTCTGATTGAACCCGTATTGACGGGGAGCGCTGTAAGCTTCGGCGGCGGTTTCCGATTCGTATTCGGCTATCATCCTCTTGCCGCCGCCGCTGTAGCCGGTTATCGAGTTGCAGACAAGCCTTGAATCAACCGTAAGGATACCGGCTTGTATGAGCGGATATACCAGTGCGATAAATCCGCCGGCGTGGCATCCCGGAACGGCGATACGCTTTCCGTTTTTTATATTTTCTGCAAAAATACCGTCAAGCTCCGGAAAGCCGTACGCCCAGCCCGTTTCCGTGCGGTGCGCCGTGGAGGTGTCTATCACGGTAACGGCGGGGTTTTCCACAAGCCCCACCGCTTCACGCGCGGCGTCGTCCGGCAGGCAGAGGAAAGCTATGTCACAGGAATTGAGCGCTTTCTTGCGGCATTCCGTGCTTTTACGGTCTTCTTCCGAAAGCGTGATGATTTCAATATCTTCACGCGACGAAAGGCGTTCGTATATCCTGAGTCCGGTGGTACCCGCTTTTCCGTCGATAAAAATTGTTTTCATATCTTACTTCTTTTTATTCCTGTTGATTTCGTTAAGCTGAGCCTGAACCTTGACGGGAAGCCCGAAAAGATTAATGAAGCCCTCGCTGTCGGCCTGATTGTAAACCTCGTCCTTGCCGAAGGTGGCGATTTCCTCCGAATAAAGCGACCAGTCGCTCCAGACGCCTGCTTTTATGATGTTGCCCTTGTAAAGCTTAAGCTTAACCTTGCCGGTCACATGCTCCTGCGTTTTATCCACAAAGGCGGAAAGCGCTTCGCGCAGAGGCGTATACCACTGCCCGTTGTAAACGAGATCGGCGTATGTGATGGCAAGCTCCTGCTTTTTATGAGAGGTCATTTTGTCAAGGGTTACCGTTTCGAGATAATCGTGCGCCGCGTAAAGAATGGTTCCGCCGGGGGTTTCGTACACCCCGCGGCTCTTCATCCCGACAAGGCGGTTTTCGACTATGTCCAGCAGCCCTATGCCGTTCTGTCCGCCGATGACGTTGAGCTTGAGAATAATATCCTTCGCGCTCATCCTTTCACCGTCAACGGCCGTCGGAATTCCCTTTTCAAAGTCGATTGTCACATAAACGGGCTTATCGGGCGCCTGTATCGGCGAAACGCCCATCTCAAGGAAGCCGTCCTTTTCATATTGCGGTTCGTTTTCGGGGAATTCGAGATCAAGCCCCTCATGGGAAAGATGCCAGAGATTTTTATCCTTGGAATAATTCGTTTCACGGTTAATGCGCAGAGGTATATTATGCGCTTCGGCATATTCTATTTCCTCGTCGCGCGACTTTATATCCCAAACGCGCCACGGGGCGATAATCTTCATATTGGGTGCGAACGCCTTTACGGTAAGCTCGAATCTCACCTGGTCGTTTCCCTTGCCGGTACAGCCGTGGCATATGGCGTCGGCGCCTTCCTTAAGAGCGATTTCCGCCAAACGCTTGGCTATTACGGGGCGGGCGAAGGAAGTGCCGAGCATATAGCTTTCGTAAAGCGCTCCCGCTTTCATGGTGGGGATTATAAAATCGTCCACGAATTCGTCGCTTAAATCGAGTATATACAGCTTCGACGCTCCTGTTTTTATGGCTTTTTCCTCAAGGCCTTCGGTTTCGCTGCCCTGTCCCACGTCGCCGCAGACGGCTATAACCTCACAGCCCGGGTAGGTTTCCTTCAGCCAGGGTATTATTATGGAGGTGTCAAGCCCTCCCGAATATGCCAAAACAATTTTTTTCATTATAAAACACCTTTCAAGTTTTTGCATAATAATTATGTACTTACTCTTGTTACGTATAATTATACATAGCATTATATGCTTTGTCAATACCGAAACGATAGTAATTTTCACTATATTTTATCTTATAGCGCTTAATTTATGTATGGTTTTTATAAAACCGGATATTGAATGCATATTATACGTTGAATATGCATATTGTTGCATTAATTTAATGGTTGAATTTACCTCTTGGATCATATATAATAAAAATAATTAAAATATAATGTCCGCAAAGCCAATTCCGAATCGCTATATATACAGAAGCGGATTAAGAAGGTGATACAATCCGGTGAAGGACAGACAAATCAATAATACCTGCGACAAGGCAATCGTTGCGTTTTCGAAGGGCGACAGCAACGCTCTTTCCGTAATATACGATTGTATGGCAAGGATGATTTTTTCGGTGGCATACGCGGTTACCGGCAACTATCAGGACGCGGAGGATGTGCTGCAGGATACGATGATAGAAATAACAACGTATGCGCATACATATCAAAGCGGAACCAACGCAAAGGCATGGATTTTGGCGATGACCCGGCATCTTTCGATAGATGTCGTGCGCAAGAAAAAAGCCGCGTTTTCCGCAGATGATTCTGAAATTGCCGAAACACCCGTAACCGAACCCGGATTTTCCGAAATTGAAACGCTCGACATGCTGAGGATTCTTGACGAGGAGGAAAAGCAGCTCGTTATATTCCGCCTTTATACGGAATTGCCGTATAAGCAAATAGCGGAAATAATGAAGATAAGCGTCGCCGCCGCACAAAAGCAATACCAGCGTGCGATCAAGAAGCTTCAAAGCCATTATTTGTGATTCGGAGGTTAATAAATATGAAAAAGCGCGACATTTCCAACACCATGAAACGGCTTGACGAAATACCGCTCCCCGATAAGGAGAAAATAATGTCAGCCTGTAAAAAAGCGGAGGCCTTTCCGGATACGGAAAACCAAACGATTTTACATGTAAAAACAGTTCGGACAATAAAACATCGGCTTAAGCTGAAGTCGCTTGTCGCGGCATGCGCGGCTTTTGTGGTGATGCTCGCGGGTGTTTCTGTATATACCGTTTCCGCGGATGCCAAGGAATACAATAAAGCGATAGCTTTCTTTGAGGAAAACGATCTTCCGACAGACGGGCTTTCGCGAAGCGATATCATGAATGTGTATAAAGATATAACCGCCGGCTCGTTTACCTATGAAAAAACGGCGGAGGTTATCATTAAAAGTATATCCGGCAGCACCGTCAGCGGTTATGAGATATTCCAGGACGAACCGACTCCGGAGGATATAGAAAATTTATGGAATTATAAAAATAATTGGGGCGATTATTTGATAAATAATCCGGGGAACACGGAAAGCGGTATAACATATAATTTCCGTTACGATTGCAAAATGAACGAAATGCTCGGATTTGAGACACTTGAAAAAAGCGTATTTGAAAAATATATTGACGGTAATCTTATTTGGGGCGTGGAATTTTCCGATTTCTTTTTCGAAGGATATTTTGTAATTAACGATAATGTAATAGTGTACGGCGAAACCTCGACATATTCAAGCGAACAGAACACTTACGCATGGATCGCCATGATAGGAAGCGACGGGACGATACTGTGGGAAATAAAAATGGACAATGGTTTCAAACATGAATATATAAGTAAGGTGCTTCCCGGTTCAAATTCAATAGCCGTATTCAGCAGAGGTGATTTCACTAATCTTTGCCTGAGCGAATACGATATGAACGGGAATTTGACAAATTTCCATAAAAACGAGGTGGGAAATTACGGTATATGGAACGCGGCAAGGCTCGGAGACGGCTATATCGTCCAGCTCGGAAGCTATATTACCGGTGAATATTCACGTATCGTTAAAATCGACAGTGACGGCTCTATTACGGATACTTTTACCTATGAATCGGACGATTGTTATTACTTTATCACAGATATGATAGAATACAATGGAAAGATATATTTAAGCGCACACACGGTGCCGGTTCTCGAAAACGAGGAGGAAAACGCGGGCGGCCGCTATGATATAGCAGCTATCTTAGATTACATTTACAACGGTCATATGGATATATCTAACGAAGAGCTTACAGAACTCATCCGTGAACACTTTACGGCAGTACTTTTAATTTGCGACGCCGATTCCTTCGCACCTGATGAATTCTATACAGTCAAGGGCTCGCTCGGCGGCAAGCTTGCTCTTGATGAAGAAGGAAACCTTCTATGGGATGTGGAAAGCATTTCGGACACTTTTTACTCACCTATGACAAGCTCCTTTACAATCGGCGGTAAAAGTTATGTTTACAGATATACCTTCGATAAAAACGGAACCATTTTGAATCAGAAAAAAACGGGAGAAGTCGCTGATTTTCGCAGATAATCAAATTCTGCTATAAAACGGGTATTATAAAAAGCGCGTATCGAAAAACGGTATGCGCTTTTATTTTATCTATAATGTGTTTTCTCTCTGTCTGATTGCTTCATAAAAGCACACGGTGGCGGCACATGCTACGTTAAAGGAAGTAGCCGCGCAGCTTTCGTTCATAGGGATTGTGGCTAAAATATCGCACTTATCCCTGAAAGCGGCGTTTAACCCCATGGTTTCGTTCCCTATCATAAGCACGGTGGGTCTGGTAAAATTCACATCCGAAAGCTTTACCTGCTTATGAGCGGTCGTTCCGACCAGCTGCAGGTCCGGATATGTTTTCCCTATATTATAAAAATATTCAAAAAGCTTTGCATTGTCATCGATTCTTACGGTATGAACATTAAAGAAAGAACCCATTGAGGCGGTTATCACCTCCGGATCGTAAAGGTCAACGGAGTGCCCCGTTATAAACAGGCAGTCGATGCCGAACGAATCGCAGGAGCGAATAATCGTACCCAAATTACCCTTGTTGGAGGGTCTGTCAAAAAGCGCAATCAAAGGATTACCCGAAAGGGTTACGGTTTCCGTTGAATCCTCACGCATTTTAATTATCGCAAGTATTTCGGAAGTATCCTCCTTTGAGCTTATTTCTTTCATCAGCTCGGGTGTGAGGTGATAATTGACTTCCGTCGGAACGTTATGAATAACACCCTTCGCCCAGCCGGAAAGGGAGTCATAATCCGAATAGATAAACGAATTTATTTTCCAGCCGTTTAAAACGGCAGCCTTGATGTTTCTGACTCCCTCTACAAAAAATTCGTTATATCTGTATCTTTTATTGCGATTGGTCTTCAACACCTCAAGCCTTTGATAATCGGCATTTTGCGAATATATTTCAATGGTTTTCATTAAAAATCCCCGTTGTTTTATTTTATTTATACCAAGCCAACGTAAACATTATAGCATTTAAGCTCCGTATTGTCAATTTTAATCGGTTAATCGGTTAATCGATTAATTGATTAATCGGATATTAATTTAAGCGTTGTGTTTTTGCATAATAAAACATCTTTTTATTTGTATGATTGGTGAAATAGCAATATTGCTTTTTCCCTTCAATAGTATTAATATCGTATTCGTTTTGTCTGCCCTTTTGAATTGTATAACGGAAGAAGATGTTTTTATTAAAAGCTTTTTTAGCATGTTAAAATCAGAGTTTGGGGGATATAATTCCAACTCATTCAGCAAGGATTTGCTTGCCGGAATAACGGTTGCGGCGGTTGCGCTCCCGCTGGCGTTGGCGTTCGGTGTCAGCAGCGGCGCGACCGCAGCGGCAGGGCTTGTAACGGCGATTATTGCCGGTATCGTAATCGGCGGACTTTCCGGCGGTTCGTATCAGATTTCAGGTCCGACCGGCGCAATGTCGGCGATACTTATTGCTCTTGTCGCCAAGCATGGTTTGCAGGGCGTTTTTATCGCCTGTTTTCTTTCGGGTATTATACTTATCGCCGCCGGGATATTAAAATTCGGCAACCTCATTTCGTTTATTCCGATGCCGGTTATCACAGGCTTTACTTCGGGTATAGCCATCATCATAGCTATCGGTCAGATAGACAACATAACCGGTTTTACAGCGAGCGGCGAAAACGAAATCGAAAAAATCGGCAGCTATTTCACCACAGCCCAGCAATTCAGCGTCGCATCCTTTATAATAGGAATTGCCGTAATTGCCTTTATGTTTTTGTACCCTAAAAAATTATCTAAATACTGTCCTTCGTCGCTCGCGGCGATAATTCTCGTAACCGCCGCAAACGCTGTTTTTTCCTTTAGTGTCAAGCCTGTCGGCTCCATTCCGCAGACCGTGCTCCTTTCCGAAAGATTGAATATAACATCGATAAATTTAACACAGTTGAAGGATTTTCTTGTTCCCGCCGTTTCTATCGCGGCGCTCGGTATGATAGAAAGCCTGCTCTGCGGCGCAAGCGCGGGCAGAATGAAGAATGAAAAGCTGAACGCCGGCACCGAGCTTTTCGCTCAGGGCTTAGGCAACATGCTGCTCCCCTTCTTCGGCGGAGTTCCGGCAACCGCCGCCATCGCAAGGACCAGCGTCGCCATAAAATCCGGCGGTAAAACCCGCCTCACAAGTATTATTCATTCTGTAATATTGTTGCTTTCAATGTTCGTTCTTGCTCCCGTCATGTCACAAATTCCGCTCTCGGCGCTCGCCGGCGTACTCATGGTCACCGCGTGGCGGATGAACGAATGGGAAGCAATAAGGAACATATTCAGGATGAAATTTATATCCGCAATGCTCCAGTTTTCAATAACGATGCTTGCGACGGTTATCTTTGACCTCACAATCGCAATCTTAATAGGTATCATTTTATCGGTTGCAATATTTATAATAAATGTTTCAGACGTGCAGATAAGCGTTGCCGACGTGGACAAGGAAAAATTATGCGGCAAAAGATATTGCAGGCATTATGACAATACAACCGTCGCTTATATTGTCGGACCGCTGTACTTCGGCACCGCAAGCAAGCTCGGTGAAAGGCTGTCATCGGCGGCTCAGAAGGATATATTGATTCTTTCGCTGCGCGGTGTGCCTTTTGCGGATCTTTCGGGCGTGCAGGCTCTCGAGGAGCTTTGTAAAAAGCTGAGAGAAGAAAACACCGAGGTATATTTTGCCGGTGTGCAGCCGAAGGTTATGGAGCTTTTCCGCCGCTGCGGTATTTTAAATGAGATCGGCGAGGATAATTTCTTCTGGAGCGCCGATAAAGCGTTGACATATATAGCCGACAGACAATCGGCGGCATAATTTTATATTATATTTTGCTTCTAATATTTTTTGGCGAATTTCCGCATCTTTGCTTTATCGCAAAGGTGCTGTTATTTTGTTTAGCGCAATTATCCGTAAAAGGCAGTACAGTGTGGGCAAATACGCCTTCGCATCCTACGCACACAACTCTTGTAACAGTAAGCTTAACAAAACGACACGCTGAGCGCATTAATACCAAAAACGCTTATAATGGCTTGACAGAATTATCCATGCTGTTTATAATGGTATCATCAGGTATGAATATTTATATGCAATGCATAGATACACTTTGTCTGTATAAATATCACCGATAATTTTTGTATAAATAATGTCCACTGAATAAATCAAAAACCGAGCCGCGATGCGGCTTTCCCGGCTTTTTGATGTTTTCATTTAAAAAATTACGGATCCATATTACTGATCAAATTACCGCCGTTAAAACATCGATTGAAACGATTAAGGAGTTAATAGAAAGCAGTGAAAAGCAATAAATTGGGGTTTCTGAAGGCTGTCGGCTTTTATATAATTATATTTATTTTTACCACTTCCTGCATTGCGTCTTTACCCAAAGATGAGAGCAGCAGATGCGACGGTGAAGTATCGGAAATAATATCATTTACCGATAGTTCCGAAAGGTCCGAAAGCTTCGAAAGCTCCGAAGACTTTGTCAGTCCCGATAATTCCGAAGGCTCGGTTGATGTTTCGTATGAATCCTCCGCCGTGTCGGAACAGGAAAGCTCGGCTTCTGACCCTATAACTACTGCTGAGGATTTTTACATAAGAATAGAAGAAAACAGAACGCTTCTCGACGATTATATGGCGGAAAAATTTGATAAAGGATTATCGGAATGGATTTATAACAATATCGGCTTACAGGTGTTAGAAGATATAGCTGAGGCGGTGGAAAACGGCAGTTATGAATACGATTTGATATATGAGCTGACGGGAATGTCGGGAAAGGTATTGTATGATGAATATATCGGGGCGCTTGATCCGGACAGTGCCGCTTTTGCAGATAATATAATAAAGAAAGAATCAAAAAACGGCGATGATACGGTTATAGTCATTTGCGGTGATGTGGGGCTTGCGGACAACTGGTATACCATGAAGTTTCTGACATCAAGTAAAATAAGCATAACCGATCTTATCGACCCTGACTATGTTTCTGAAATGAGAGGGGCGGATATAACGGCTGTAAACAATGAATTTACTGTCAGCGAGCGAGGCGAAGCGATAGTCGGAAAGCTTTATACGCTCAGAGCAAAGCCGGAAAATCTTGATTTATATAATATATTGGGTGTCAATATTGTATCCTTGGCCAACAATCATGTATATGACTTCGGCGAAACGGCATTCCTTGATACCTTAGATTATCTCAAAGCTTACGGAATATGCTATATCGGGGCGGGTAAGGATTTAGATGAAGCGATAAAGCCTTGTTATTATATAATAAACGGCCGTAAAATCGCTCTTGTCGCAGGGAACAGATCGGAAAAGTATATTTTGACCCCGGCTGCAGCGAACGGTGTTCCCGGTGTCCTAAGATGCTATGAGACAGAGCTTATGAAAAGGGCAATAGCCGAAGCCAAAGAAAATGCCGATTATGTTATTGCCTACCTTCATTGGGGCGATGAATTCTCACATGATTTCAACGCCGTTCAACAGTCCCAGGGATATGAGTACATAGACGCGGGAGCCGATTTGGTTGTCGGTTCACACACCCACTGCCTTCAAGGCGCGGAATACTACAAAGGTAAGCCGATTGTTTACAGCCTCGGTAATTTTTGGTTTTCGGGTAACAACGAGGAATTGGGAATGCTTAAAATAACAATCGGCAACGACGGTTCCGTTAATTATCGCATAATTCCGGGCAGGGAGAGCGGCTTTAAAACCGTGCGCGGAAGCGGCAACGACTTGAAAACACTGCTTGACTTTTTTGAGAGCATTTCAGAAAATGTCATTGTCGGAGAGGACGGTCTTCTTACGCCCGGCAATAGTAATAATAACTTTGAAACCAATATTACCGATAAAACAAAGCTTTCGATGCTGGCAGAGCTGACCGAATATATAGACTCTGACGGCAGAATCAGCGTTTATTTTCAATCCTCCGACGGTTCGTATTATATAGCCGGAAAAGAACAGAAGCTTCTTTGCGCCAGTACAGTAAAGGCTCCTTACGCTCTTTATCTGCTCAGAATGGCGGATGACGGTCAGCTCAGTCTTGACGAGAGGCTCGAATTGAAAAAAGAACAGCTCTGGGACGGTGCCGGAACCGTAAAAGACAATCCAATCGGTACAATGTTTTCCGTTCGTGAGCTTATCAGATTATCGATTGAATTAAGCGACAACACCGCTTATAAGATGCTTATAGACCGTTTCGGAACCGAAGGGTTCAATAAATACGCCGCTTCAAGGGGTTACGGAATCAGCTTGATACCGAACAACGGTTACGGTTATTGCAGCGCCGACGATATGGGAAGGCTGTTTTACGAGATTTACGAGTATAAAGGCGAAAATGCCGAATTTCTTATAAACTGCTTGCTTAATACTAAATACAGCGAACAGATAGAAAAGGCGCTCAGCGAATATAACGTCGCACAAAAATACGGAAACCAAGGGTTCAATTTCGGATTTCACGATGTAGCCATTGTATATGCGCCCGAACCATTTGTGCTGTCGATATTCACAACAATCGATGCGTCTGACGATAACAGCACCGAACCGTTCCGGTATATTGCGACAGAGGTTGATAAAATATTAAATAAATAAGGTAAAAAGCAAGAATCATCCTAATCGGTATAACATGATTTTACGGTTCGGAAATATAATTATCCTGTACTCGATGCCGTTTAACAAGCTTTGTTAAGGAGAATAATAATGAAGTTATTCGAAAAAAGCGACTTAAATATCTTTCAGGAATTAGTGGGACAGCCTTTTAAGAATATATTTATTCAACCAACAAGAGAAATTTTGGGGGACGATGTGTTAGTAGTAAATTTCGGAAAAGAGATAAAATACTCTTTTCATACTTTAATTTTTACTCGAATAAGGAACGAAAACGCGCTTTTATTTACATCAAGCGATATATACTTTTTTCCTTCGTTTAGGTCTATGTCCTCGAAGATTATTGATGATAATAATTTTATAAAAAAAAGCCTTGCCAAGAAGGCATTGATAAATGTAAGGAAAGTGTTAAAAAACGCGGTGGTTTCCGATGTGCAAATTAATGAAATAGGAGATATCGTTATTTGCTTTAATAATGGTATAATCATTGAAGCTTCAATTGATTCGCGTCAATATGAATATGAAAATTATAGGCTCTTAGTATTTGGTAAACATTCCTGTGAGCATTATGTGGTAGAGTATTATAAGGGTAAATTAATGTTTTATTTAAGTAAAGAAAATTTTTAGCGGATTGGTAATTTCTATAAAAATAGTTATGAGGAATATTACCGTAATTTTAAGAGATTCCGCAACCGTATTCTTCATATGTTTTATAACCAAAATGCAAATCAGGCAGCGACCTGATAGCCGCTGCCTGATTTCCTGTTTACGGGTTCACCCCAACTATTGACAAAGAGCCTTAAAATTTAAATATAAAGCAGGGGTATTAACCCCTGCTTATAACTATTCCGAAACATTTTTCCAAATAAATATAATGGTTATGTTCGGATAGCTTAAAATATGGCTCCCCCTGTTGGGATTGAACCAACGACATCGTGATTAACAGTCACGCGCTCTGCCAGCTGAGCTAAGGAGGAATATAACCTCAAAATTAAAATCCTGAGGTTTAATTTGTGTCAGCGTTGACCTATTTTCCCGGTCCGTTTCCAGACAAGTATCATCGGCGCGTGCAAGCTTAACTTCCGTGTTCGGAATGGGAACGGGTGGACCCTTGCAGCTAAAAACACTGACTTATGGCAGGGGCAGAAGGACTTGAACCCTCGGCACGCGGTTTTGGAGACCGCTGCTCTACCAACTGAGCTATACCCCTGTATGAATGCCGGGAATAGTCCCTGTTTCCTGCATTTGCTTTTTACTATTTCAATTATAAATGTAAATCAATTTAAAATATCGGTTTATGTATGGTTCTTGGAAATTAATTCACATTCTTATTGAAAAATTAAACGTAGACTGAAAACGAATAGAAGAAAACAACTCAAGGAATCGAAGAAATGTAGTTCAAGCCCTCGGTCAATTAGTATCGGTCAGCTGAATACGTTACCGTACTTACACCTCCGACCTATTAAACTTGTAGTCTA